>CAIUIT010000082.1 GCA_903899375.1 uncultured Actinomycetes bacterium | reverse complement strand
CCGCAGATGTACATTCTCTGCTGCGAGCCGGGCAGAATTTCAAAGGAGCCGCTTGTGCTCTGCAATCGCAAACTCGGCACGGGATGGTCAATACCTGGAAGGGTTGGACTCGGCCAAGGGTTATTTAGAATATCCATGAGGCGATAAGGCTACCTAAAAAGGCGGCCAAGGGACGGCTGGCCAATCTTCGCTCGGCTCCGGAAAGACTCCTGCGCCAAGAAGGTCAGCAATTCTGGAATTCAAGGCAGAAAGTTCGGCGGCAGAGATCATTCCGTCGGTCTCTTTCGAGGCGAGTTCGCTGGCGCTACGCAGCACCTGCAATTCATTGGCGGTGAACTCTTTGCCGGCAAATTGCCATATGACGGTTCGGAGTTTGGGATCGGTATGAAAAGTCACCCCGTGATCGCATCCATAAATGGGGCCATCTTTCGTCGGGAGAATATGTCCGTATTTGCGATCTGTGTTGTTGATGATGGCATCGAAGAGAGCCATCTGACGGATACGATCGTTCTCGCTATTAGTCAATTCGACGATATCTAACTCCTCGTCAATTTCAATCCACTCTTGCACCATTCCCGGTCCGAAGGTGCCATCGCGCATAATGGTGAATGGTACGAGATGTAGTTGTAGGGCCTCGGAGAGTAAGTAGGCGGCCAGCTCACGTTGTGCCAAGTTTCCATCAGGGAAATCCCACAACGGGCGCTCTCCTGCGATTGGTTTGTAAATCACGGCGACTTCTTCTGCGCCCACAACACATTTTGCGAAGAGCGTGGCATTAGAGGCATCTACAAATCGCCCTTCTACCTGCAATTCGCCGCTCTCGATGATCTTTTGTTCAGGAGTCAACGGCGATATCCGTTCGCGCGCGGACAGAGATGGCCGGCCGGATCGACAGGAAGTCCGCAAAAAGGACAGGGTTGTCTACCGGCGGCGACCACCGCATCGGTTCGATCGCAGAATGCGCGGGCCTGATGTATCCGGAGCTTGAATGAGAGAAGATCTGGGGCATCTTCGATCAACGCCACCTCATCTTCATCCAATAACTCGGTGATCGTTTCATCACCTATCGCCTGCGCTTCAACAAGAATTCGTTGAGTCTCTTGATCCCAACTGATACCAATTACTCCAACTCTGAAATCCTCAGTGATTGGAAATTCCAGCGCTGTATCATCACGTTCAACGGTGACATTGAGTTCATCCAGACTCGCCAGTTGATTTCGGCGAAGTTCACGCATCATGATTCGAAGCCGTTCAGAGAGTGCCATTGCTTGCGACTTCTCGATGGCAACGCATGTCGTTTCTAGCGGGGAGACTACCTGCAGAAAGAATTGACGCTCTCCGGGCAATCCAACCGTCCCGACGATGCAGCGAGATACGTTCTCGTGGCTATAAATAAATCTGCTCATACAGTTCCCTGTCCTCCACCCAAGGTGAAGCGATCACGCTTTCCTTTGACTCCCGAGGTGCCCTTCTGCAAATGCGCGGTGGAGTTAACTTGAATAACTTGGGAATTCGGCAATCGAATCGTAGTAATTGATGCGGGATCGATGGAGATCCGTTGAAATAGGTCTAGGGCCAGACCCAAGTGGAATGCGACGATCGATTTAATGACATCACCGTGAGAAACGATCAATATCCGACTCTTGCCCATCGCTTTTGCCATCACCGCCTGGTTTGCACGCAAGGACATCTCAGAGAAACTTTCACCCCCAGGAAATCGCACTGTGCTTGGACGACTTTGAATTGCCTTCCAAAGCTCCTCTTTGGCCAGAAGTGAGAGAGATTTTCCAGACCAACGACCATATTCCATCTCAAGGAGACCATCCAAGAACTCCACCTTCTGCTTCTTGAGTGCGAGAAGCGGAGCGATTGTCTCTTTGCAACGACGAAGTGGTGATGAATAAATAGCATCAAAATTTCCAGATTTAAGCAGGTCGGCTACCTCTCCGGCCTCTATCTTCCCCCGGGGCGAAAGTCCCACTCGATTGTCGCGACCAGCAAGTATCCCTTTGAGGTTGGCAGTTGAATGGGCATGCCGAAGGAGGACTACCTCGCAACCTGATGACTTTGCCATGTTCGTAGGTTACCGAGAAATTCGTCCGCGGGTTGCTAGGGTCGCCTCATGGAGAAGCGCACCTTAGGACGGACAGGTCTACACGTTTCGCGAATCGGACTCGGAACTATGACCTGGGGTCGGGACACCGATGAACACGAGGCGGCTAATCAGCTTCGAATTTACCTAGATGCTGGCGGAAGTTTTATTGACACCGCTGCCGTATATGGAGATGGTGATGCCGAACGCGTTATCGGTGGATTCCTGGGAACTCTTGTGGGGCGCGATGAGGTCACGATTGCTACCAAAGCTGGAATCACTTTCAAGTCTGGCGAGCGATCCATCAACAATTCCCGATCATCTCTCTTGAGTGATCTCGACGCCTCTCTCGAACGTCTCGGTATTGATTACGTCGATCTATGGCAGATACACCAGTGGGATCCCTCTACACCTTTGGAAGAAACCCTCTCCGCACTGGATTTTGCGGTGTCGAGTGGGCGAGTTCGTTATGTAGGGGTCTCCAATTTTGCAGCGTGGCAGGTAGCACGAGCCGCCACAATTCAAAATCCATTCTTCGGAAAAGTCACCCTCAGTTCTGCGCAATCGGAATACTCTCTTCTTAATCGGGAGATAGAAACTGAACTGTTACCAGCATGTGAGTCGGTTGGGCTTGGATTCATCGCGTGGTCACCACTTGGACGTGGAGTCTTAACCGGAAAATATCGCAATGGCACTCCCTCAGACTCCCGGGGAGCTAGCCCACACTTCTCTGGTTTTATTGCACCGTATTTAGATCAAAGAGCGCGTTCGATAGTTGATGCTGTTTGCGTAGCAGCAGAAGGCTTGGGGTACTCCCCTATTGAAGTCGCACTCAGTTGGGTGAGAGATCAGCCCGGTGTCAGCAGCGCCATCGTGGGGGCTCGAACAGGAGCGCAATTGCGTGGCGCGTTGTCGGTGGAAGAGATTGAAATACCTGCCCAAGTGCGCCAAGCCCTTGACGAAATATCTACCCGCAAGTTTTAACTAACAGTTTTCGAAGAAGTGCACCAGTGCGCGCACTCCAAATTTAACTCCTTCAACAGGAACACGTTCATCGACCCCGTGGAATAGCGCAAAAAAGTCCAGGTCATCTGGGAGTCGAAGTGGGCTGAACCCGTAGCCAATGATCCCCAACTCACTAAGCGCCTTGTTATCTGTTCCGCCGCTCATGAGATAAGGAACGGGGATCCCTTGCGGATCTTGTGATAAAACCGCAGCAGTCATCGCCTCTACGAGTGGTCCAGAGAAATCTACTTCTAGCGCCTTGTCGCGAACAAGTACGGAAATTTCTGCATCGGCACCAACGATCTGACGCATTGTCTCTTCGAGTTCGTGTTCGAAGCCAGGAAGGAAACGCCCATCCACGACCGCAGTTGCTGAGCCTGGAATCACATTTGCCTTATATCCAGCGTTAAGCATGGATGGATTGGAAGTATTCTGAGTTGTTGCGCCCATCATGCGAGCAGCCCCGCCTATATGTTTGAGCAGGTCAGTCGCGTTTGCGGGATCGTATTTATCGCCAGTCAGCTCCGCGATCTTGCCCCAGAACTTTGCCCCGGTTGCTGTCTCTCGTTGCGGCCAGACATGTGCACCCACTCTAGAGATAACTCGAGCTAACTTTGTAACCGCGTTGTCATTATTGATGAATGAGCCATGGCCGGCCGAGCCGCGCGCTGTGATCTCCATCCATTGAATTCCTTTTTCTGCTGTCTCGATGAAGTAGAGGCGATGGCCTCCAGTAATCGTGACAGAGAACCCACCTACCTCCGAGATAGCCTCAGAATACCCCTCAAAAATATCTGGTCGATTTTCAACCATCCAGTGTGAACCGAAGGTGCTGCCAGCCTCTTCGTCAGCAAAGAAGATGAGGAGAATATTGCGAGGTGGTACGAAACCAGTGCGCGCCCAAGAGCGAACGATAGATAAGAACATGGCATCGCCATCTTTCATATCTACAGCTCCACGTCCAAGAACATAGCCATCCTTTATGTCTCCACAGAAAGGCTCGAAACTCCAATCAGCTGCATTGGCAGGCACGACATCGAGATGTCCGTGAACCACTAGCCCTGGACGGGTGGTATCTCTTCCAGGAATTCGAGCAACGACGTTGAATCTCTTTGGCGCTGTCTCTATGAGCTCTGATTCGATCCCAACTTCTGCCAATTTAGCAACTACATATCGAGCTACTGCCTCTTCATCTCCTTTACCTTCCCCGTAGTTAACACTCGGGATGCGGATTAACTCCTGGAGGATCTGGATGCAGTCATCTTCTATCGCGCTCAACTCAGTGGTTGTCATGCCCTCATTCTGCCCTAGCGATGGCAACTTGACCAAGAATGTTTTGGTATCCTTACACACTCAGTCGCTCCCCTAGAGGGATCAATGACTGCACCGGTCCGGGTGGCGGAATTGGCAGACGCGCTAGCTTGAGGTGTTAGTGCCCGCAAGGGCTTGAGGGTTCAACTCCCTTCTCGGACACAAGTGTGGAATCGACCCTTCACCAAAGCTCCTTGGGAAATTTGGAGATAAGTAAGGTACCTTGCGCCCCATGGAAACTCGTGGTTATGCAGTACTAAAAGCAAAAGCTCCCCTACAACCCTATTCATTTGTGAGACGAGAATTGCGCGCTGGAGATATTGCCTTTGATGTTAAATACTCCGGAATCTGCCACTCAGATATTCATCAGGCGCGAGAAGAATGGGGATCGGCGATATTCCCCATGGTTCCCGGTCATGAAATCGTTGGAGTAGTCACAGCCATCGGTTCATCAGTAACAAAGTTCTCCATTGGGGATCAAGTTGGAGTGGGCGTCTTTATCGACTCATGCCGCACCTGTGAGAACTGTTTGGCCGGCCAACAGCAATATTGCTTGGAAGGCATGACCGGCACCTACAACGGGTACGAGCGCGATGGAACGACGGTTGCCTTGGGCGGATACTCCAACAAGTACGTTATTGACGAAGATTATGCAGTTCTGGTTCCAGGGAACCTGGAACTCTCCGGCGTAGCGCCCTTGCTCTGTGCTGGAATCACGCTCTACTCCCCTCTTCGCCACTGGAAAGCAGGAGTCGGAAGCAAGGTCGGCGTCATCGGCTTGGGTGGACTTGGGCATATGGGCGTGAAATTTGCCGTAGCTATGGGAGCTGAAGTAACCGTATTCTCGCATTCGCCAAATAAAGAGAGCGATGCAAAACGTATGGGAGCTAAGCACTTTATTGTCACAAAAGATCCTCAGGCCTTTGAGGGACTCAATGAGAGCTTTGACCTGATTCTCAATACCGTATCTGCCGATCTTGATATCAATCTCTACCTTGGACTCTTGAAGTTGGATGGTGCTCTTGTTGTTATTGGGTTGCCTGGCAAGCCCTATGAAGTAAGTGGCTTTAACTTGCTGCGACTTCGCCGATCTTTGGCCGGTTCTATGATCGGTGGCCTCCCTGAATTGCAAGAGATGCTGCATTTCTGTTCCGAGAAGAATATTCTCAGTGATGTAGAAGTCATTAACGCCAATTACATCAACGAGGCTTACGAGCGCACAGTTGCAAGCGATGTTAAATATCGCTTCGTCATTGACGCTTCGACATTCTAAGGGATTAGATAAATTGATGTGCCGCTAATGCAACGAGCGGCGCAAAGATTAACGCCGGTAAAAGATCTCCAACGGCCATAACTTTGATGTTGAGGAGTCGCAAACCAATACCAAAGAGCATGACCCCACCAACAGCAGTCAAAGATTGCACCTGATATTGAGTCAAGATATTACCCAAGAAAAATCCTACGGCGGTCCATCCGAATTGATAGATCGCTACGGGTACTGCTGAAAATGCGACCCCCCAACCGAAAGTTGTTGCAAAAGCCATTGCGGCAAAGCCATCGAGAGTGCTCTTCAACACCAGTTGCTGTATTCCGGTGTGCATGCCATCGCTCACGCTGCCCAGAATTGCTAAGGGGCCTATGGCGAAAAGTAATGATGCAGCCATGAATCCCTCGAGAAAAGATCCCTTGTCGCGAGTGCCGAAGCGCGCCTTAATACTTAAACCTAAATTCTCTAGGCGCCCTTCGATATGCAATAGGTAGCCCACCACTCCCCCGAGAATAAGGGCAAGTAAGGTACCCAAAGTCGTCCAACCTTTGGGAACTGATGCTACAAAAGTGTGAGCCCAGATACTCTTCAGATTATCAGCGGCATTAATAAGAGTTACGCAGCCGAGTACATCGGTTACAAGTACGCGCAGTTTTGGTGGGAAGCGGGCACCTCCAAAAATTCCAAGAGCCGAACCTAGGATAATTGTTCCTACATTAATTACTGTTCCTAAACCTACAAACATCAGTTAATGAAGCCAAATCTGATTATTGAGATGAGGCCAACGACTAGGCAATAGGCAGCGAAGGGACGGAGTGAATTGCTCTTAAACCAACGTGTCAAAACCTTTACGCTGAATATTGTTGCCACGAAGGCGATGGCAACGCCAAATGTGAGCGCTCCGTAGGACCCCGCCAATTCACCATTACCCAACTTAGGCAATTTAACAATGGATGCCCCCAGGATTACTGGAAAAGATAAGAGAAAAGCGAAATCGGCAGCGACAGAGCGAGAGAGACCCCGAAGCATTCCAGCAGAGACGGTGATTCCAAATCGACTAATACCTGCGAAGAGCGCAGCGCTCTGCCCGACTCCGATGATGAGGGCTTGACCCGTAGATACACGTTCGACGATGGCCAGATTTTGATCAGCAGGAATAGCGTGAGCGTGTCTTCTCGAAGTAAGTCTTTCAGCGCTAAAGAGGATCAATCCATTGATCGTAAGAAAGATTCCAGCGGCCAGTGGCTTTTGAAAATTGCGCTGAAAGAAATTGTTAAATGCGACGCCAATGAGACCCACTGGAATTGTTCCAAGAACTAATAACCAAAACAGTTTGAAATTTGATGAGCCCTTATTCCAGGATACAACTGAACGAAGTATCGCAATCCAGCGCGGAGCGAAGACTATAAAGAGAGCGACGGCGCTGGCCAGGTGGAAGGCCACTGCTATGAGGAGGTATTGCGGTGTATCTGAGAAGACTCGCCATGAGCCCCCCAACCAAGCTGGAACTAGAACGGCGTGGCCCAGACTCGAAATTGGAAAGAGCTCCGTGATTCCCTGAATCAGTCCAGTCATCCCTGCTTGCAAAAATGTAAAATGAAACATCTTCTCCCCTATCGATCGCTAGCGCGGGCGAAATATCGACCGCTCTCTTCTTGCACCTCGATGGCAATGTCATATGCAATCGAAAGATTCTGTGAGGTAAGTACATCTCTAAGTTCACCCTGAGCAACGACGAGCCCATCGCTTAATAGCAGACAGTGCGTCGTTCCCTGCGGAATCTCTTCAACGTGGTGCGTAACGATGATTGTCGCTGGGCTAGCTGGGTCCAGAGCAAGAGCATTCAAACGGCGGAGCAAATCTTCTCGACCGCCTAAATCTAACCCTGCTGCCGGCTCGTCGAGCAGAAGCAACTCTGGATTAGGCATGAGAGCCCGTGCTATAAGAACTCTCTTCTTCTCGCCTTCGCTCAGCGTTCCGAAGGTGCGGTCTTTAAGTGAACGAACTCCAAGAATAGTTAGCAAGCTCAAGGCTCTCGATTCGTCCCAGAGGTCATAACTTTCCTGCCAGCGCCCGACAATGGCATATGCGGAAGTCATGACGACGTTCATTACGTTTTCATCTTCGGGGATTAACTCGACAATCGCATTTGAAGTCATTCCGATGCGCGGACGAAGTTCAAATACATCAGTCCTACCCATTTGTGAATCCAGAATTGAAACCAAACCTCGTGATGGATGAATGAGTGAACCTGCAAGCGCAAAGAGGGTGCTCTTGCCTGCCCCATTCGGGCCAAGAACCACCCAACGCTCTCCCGTGGAGACCCTCCAAGAGAGTGGGCCCAGAATCGTTACACCATCCCTGATCACGGAAACATCTTGAAGATCTAATACGAGGCTCACAATGGTGAAAGATACCCTTTCATTTGGTGATACAGGCTAATCTTCGCCTCATGCCTGCACTCCAAAATGAGTTTGACGCTCTTATCCTGCTCTCATCAAATGACGTCCCCGGGGTCGAAGAGTCCCTGCGCGCCGTCTTGGAACCTTTTACACTGAAAATCCTAGAAGTCCAGAAGATTGCCCTGCGCGGCCGTCTGATCGTGGGGTTCTTGATTACATGTGATCGCGCCCATGTCCAAGCCATTGAAGCTGATCTCGTTGATTTTGGGGCCAGCACTGGTTTTGACGTTGCAATCGATTACTCGGAAAGGGTTTAAAGCCTCCCGATGAATGGGCAACGTTTGGTGGTGCTCGACATGGACTCCACCTTTATCCAACAAGAGGTGATCGATCTTCTGGCCGCACACGCAGGGGTGGGAGAGGAAGTCGCCGCTATCACGGAACGATCGATGCGCGGGGATGTAGATTTCAGCGCCTCGCTTGCGCAAAGGGTGGCCCTGCTCAAGGGTTTGCCAGTAGAGATCTTCGACCAGGTTCGAAGGGAGATCTCCCTTTCTCGTGGGGCACAAGAGATGGTTGATCAACTTCACGCCGCTGGTCACAAAGTTGCCGTGGTCTCCGGGGGATTCGAAAATATAATTCATCCAATTTTGAGAACTGCAGGGGTGGATTACTTCCGGGCAAACCACCTGGAGAGTGTCGATGGCGTTCTTACGGGGCGTACGACGGGTGCATTGATCACCAGTTTAGGAAAGGCTGAATTCTTGAAGGAGATCGCCCTGCAGCTTGGGATCCCCTTGTCCCAGACAGTGGCTGTGGGAGATGGGGCTAACGACTTGGGCATGATGGCAATTGCCGGGTTGAGCATCGCATTTAATGCAAAGCCTAAAGTTCAAGCTGCAGCGATGCACTCCATAAATGATGGCAATTTACTGCAGGTGCTTGGGCTAATGGGAATTACGGAGCAAAATTAGTTTCTCTTATAGGCGACAGGCGTGAATATCGGTTACAAGAATGCCGCGTGCTCCTACCTTCCATAGATCATCCATAATTCGATTTATATCACTTCGCTTTACCATCGCACGGACGGCATTCCAATCGCTGCGTTGCAGCGGAGAAATGGTTGGTGATTCTATTCCCGGCGTAAGAGCGCATGCCGCGTCGAGGAACTCAGACTTAACATCGTAATCAACCAAGACGTACTGGCGGGCGATAACGACGCCTTGCAGGCGACGTAGAAGCGTTTCAACCTCGGTTGAGCGAGGTGTCGATGGACGTTCAATGAGAATCGCTTCGCTCTGAAGTATTGGGTCCCCGAAGGTGGAGAGCCCGGCTTGTCGCAGCGTTCCTCCCGTTGAAACCACGTCGGCTATTGCATCAGCAACTCCGAGCCGGACCGAACTTTCAACGGCTCCATCCAAGCGAACGACATCGACCTGGATTCCAATTTTTTGGAAATGGCTAGTTACTAGTCCTGGATAAGCTGTTGCGATGCGCTTTCCGGCGAGGCTCTTCTCAGTAAATGAGTTGCCAATAGGCGCTGCAAATCGGAATGTACTCTTTCCAAAATCCAAAGCCAAAATCTCTGTCGCAAGCGCTCCACTGTCAATGAGTAGATCACGTCCCGTGATTCCTACTTCAAGTTCCCCACTGGCAACGTAGACGGCGATATCACGTGGACGAAGATAGTAAAACTCGATTTCATTCTCTGGGTCAATCAGAGTGAGGTCACGTGAGTCTGTACGTTGGCGATAACCCGCCTCTTTTAGCATGGCGATTGCAGAGTCCGAGAGGGAACCCTTGTTAGGAATTGCTACCTTTAGCATGATGGTCCCCTGCCCCTTACAGAACTTTGTAAACGTCGGAAGGCGAAATTCCACGAGCGATCATCAGAACCTGTAATCGATAAAGCAATTGCGAGATTTCAAGTGCTAAAGCTTCATCGCTTTCATGTTCGGCTGCCAGCCAGACCTCTCCTGCTTCCTCGATAATCTTCTTTCCCATGGCGTGAATGCCATCATCGAGAGCGCTGACCGTGGAAGAGCCCGCTGGCCGAGTGCGGGCCTTTTCATTGAGCTCTATCCACAGTTCTTCGAAGGATTTCATTCCCATATTCTAAGTGTCGGGCTACCCCACTCGCGCACTATTAAACGAGACGAGCCTCTTTTTCTCGTTTGGCCACCAGAAGCCATGTTATGAATCCCCATATTACGAAGGCGCCATAGAAGATATACATAAATGCCGTTGGATAGTAATGGCCCCGAATATCCAGCGGAACTCCGACTGCATCTACCGCAATCCATACCAACCAGAATTCAACGAAACCACGGGCTAGCCCATAGGTGGCAAGAGCTGTACCCGTGAAGATCCAGGTATCGGCAGCGATATTCCACGATCCGCCGATGGCAGTGATCGTGTAGAACGTAGCGAAGTAAAAGGCGATCGTGGCTGGAATGAGAACCATCTTCTCTCGGGGAGTAGTCCAGCGGATCTCCACTGGTGGCTTAGATGAGTCGGCCGACCTCTTGCGGTTTTGACTCCACTTCTGCCAGCCGTAAAGGCTGACTGCAATCAAGAGGAGTTGGCGACCTGCCTGCCCCAACATGATGCGACTGGTCTGATGTGGATCCCACATGCTTCCAATGAAGAGAGTAAATAGCAGAACGTTTCCGATGATTCCAATCGGCCACGCCCACATTTTGCGGCGCATTCCGAGAAGGGCGCTGCCCAACCCAAAGATATTTCCGATGATCTCTTTCCAATAAATCGACTGCGTATATTTATTCCCGAAATGAACTTGTGCATTAAAAAGCCAGTGAATAACTGACATTGGTTGTTCCCCCTTTTTGCGTTAGTTTCAGCGCATACTCCGGGGTAGCCACATTAAGGCGTGATTCAACGAGGAATCAAACCTTTACGTGTCCCTCTCATCCGGACTTTAACCGTCGGTTTTGGAATTTCGCCAAATCCACCGCTAGCTGGATGCCATCGGGTCGCGGACTTTAACCGCCGGTTCGGAATTACACCGACCCCGGAACAACGTGGAGAAATTATCTCACAGGGTGGTTGGAATGCCTCGCCGAAAGCTATAACTCTGCGGCAACTCTCAGAATGGCGATCATTTCAGCAGGATTCTGCGCCTTATATATCGCACTGCCCGCCACAAAGGTATCCGCCCCGGCACGAGAAGCGAGAGCTATGGTTTCGAGGGAAATGCCACCATCCACTTGTAGCCAAGGAAGTTCCCCGCGCATCTGGGAGATGGCAGCCCGGGCGCTTTCAATCTTGGGAAGTTGATCGGCCATAAAACTTTGTCCTCCAAAGCCCGGCTCTACCGTCATTACCAAAAGCATATTTATCTCACCTAGAAGATCAGCTATCGCCTCGAAAGAGGTCTTCGGTTTAATTGCCAAACCGACCCGCGACCCTGAACTCTTTAATTGCGCTATCGTCTGGCGAGGATTTCTACTCGCCTCAAAATGAAAGGTGACGCTGGCGCTTCCGGCCTCTGCATATGCAATCGCATCCTCATCTGGATTGGCGATCATGAGATGTGAATCTACGGGTATGCGTGAGTGTTCGATTATCTCGCGACATTCTTGCAGTGAAAAAGTCTGATTCGGTACGAAGATGTTATCCATGACATCCAGATGCAAGAGATCTGCACTGGCGACTCGGTCAATCTCTTCCAAGAGACGAGAGTGATCGGCGTTGAGGATACTCGGACAGATACGGGTCGTCATTGGACCACTCTAGCGAATCGTTAATTACGGGTGAATAAAGCCATGAACATTGAATCTGAATCATCTAGATGAGTCCACAATTGGAGCGCACCTTCTGGCGTGATAGTTCGAACCGGGACGTGGTTCGGTAAAAAGGGCTTAATATCAACTCTCTTGAGATCCCTATTGTGATGCAACACTTCTAAAACTTGGGCCTTGGTCTCTAAGAGGTGTGGAGAACAGGTCACATAAGCGAGCAAACCACCTGGCTTGAGAAGTTGTAGGCCGGAAGCAAGAAGCTCCTTTTGGGTCATCACCAATTCTTTAAGATCTTGTGGAGTACGGCGCCAGCGTGCCTCTGGGCGGCGGCGAAGGGCGCCGAGCCCGGTGCATGGGGCGTCGATGATAATGCGGTCGTACATCGCACCAAGCGCTGGCAACTCCTGACCAGAATGAATCATGACATTTTCAACTGGTATGACGTGAGAGACGAGGCGAGCTCTATGTTCACTTGGTTCATTAGCCATGAATGAATCTTGTGGACGATTCTGCAACAAGTCGGTAAAAAGAGCCGAAGCCTTACCTCCAGGTCCGGCGCACATGTCGAGCCATGAAAGGCTGTCGCCATCTGCAATCGAATTGGCGGTGTTGAGAAATATTTGGGAAACGAGTTGCGAGCCGCGGTCTTGTACCCCGGCACGCCGTTCTCTGATCGCCTTGTAAGCACCAGGCATCTTGGCCGAGAGCACGCCGTTCTTAGTCCACGCGAGTGGCTCTCCGCCTTCAGCTATCAATTCTTCAACTGTGCTCCGACCCGGCCAGGCAATCAAATTCGGCTTTGCTGGAACGTTATCTGCTTGTAAAAGTTGCTCGACGCTCGCCCAATCTTGGAGTCGATCGTAAAACGCGGCAACGATCCATTGCGGATGTGAATAGAGTGTGGCAAGTCGCGCTTTAGAATCGGAGATAGCAGCGGAATCAGATTCGAAGGTTAGATCTGCAGTCGCTTTCCGCAAAATCGCATTGACAAACGTTGCTTTGGATTCCCCGATAGTTGCGCGAGCAACTTCGACGGTCTCGCTCACGGCAGCATGATCGGGAACGCGCATCTCTTTTACTTGGTGAATACCCATACGGAGCAGATCTATGATGCCAGAATCAACCTCTTCAAAGGGTCGATCAATATGTCGTTTGATGAGCGCATCGTGCTTTCCTTGCATGCGTAAGGTTCCATAGCCAAGCTCAGTCGCAAAGGCGCGATCGCGCTCTTCCATATTCGATTCTGATAACAATTCAGGTAGGCGCAGGTTAGCGTAAGCGCCTTGGCGATTAACTTGAGTCAATAAGTGAAAAACTAGTAGACGTGCCGCCTCTGGCTTAGGTCTTTTGCCAATGTTAGACACTACTCGAAACGCTCTCCACCGGAAAGGCGTGCACCACGAGCGAAATCACTACCTTTCATACGCTTCTTACCGGCAGGGGTGACCTCTGAAATTTCTAAGGTGCTGTCTTGGCAACGAATTAAAAGCGAGTTTTCGACAAGAGCGACCTCGCCGGGTGTTTTAAGAGTATTGGAAAGGAGCGACTCTGTTAGTCGGTGAATACCAATTCTTTCTTCATTGAATGTGGACCAAGTGCCAGGTCGATCATCTAAGGCTCGAACTTTTCTCATGATGGCATCAGCGCCAAGCTTCCAATCCAACTTCGCCATCTCTTTGGAAATCTTTGGTGCCAAGGTGATCCCGGCAGTTGGTTGTGCGGTGGGCTTTACTCCCTTGCGAATTTCGGCGACCACGTTCATGATGCGCATCCCTGCTAACTTACTCATGCGATCGAGCAGTTCTGAAGTTGTATCCTCGGGTCCGATCTCAACCTCTTCTTGAAGATAGACCGGTCCAGTATCCATGCCTTTATCTAGCTTAAAGATGGAGATGCCAGTTGCGCTCTCCCCTTCCATAAGCGCCCACTGAACTGGAGCGGCGCCTCTCCAACGCGGGAGAAGGGAGAAGTGAACATTGAGCCACCCAAAGCGAGGTCCATGGAGAACTTCAACGGGAATCATGCGCCCATAGGAAGCAGTAATAATAAGTTGGGGTTGTGCCGCGAGAAGGTGCTGGTTGAGCGTTGGCGTGTCATATGGTTTTGCGACTAGGTAACCCTGCTCTTCGCTCCAAACCGCCAATTCGGTCGGAGTTTCAACCTGACCACGTCCCACTTTTCTGTCAGGAGTTGTGATCACAGATGCGAGGGTATGTTCAGAGGCGACAATCGCTTCGATAATGGGAAGGGCGATGAGGGAGGAGGAAGCAACAGATATTTGCAAGGTGACCTATATTCCTAAGCCACGAGTGGCATGTGGCGAGTTTTTGATGACTGGTACACGACCGTGGGCGATGGCAGATCCAAACCATTCGCTCTCTCGGATCTCTTTCATCGCTAGCTTTCGAGCGTCGCTCGGCATCCGATCGATGAAGAGAATGCCATCGAGGTGGTCGCTCTCGTGTTGGATCGCTCTCGAGAGGTATTCCGTACCTTCGATGACAATCGGTTCTCCGTGCATATTAAATCCGCGTGCTACCACCCGAAGCGCTCGTGGGGTGTCATACCGCAGGTCGGGAAAGGACAAACAGCCCTCTTCGCCATCTTGCAGTTCATCGCTCAGGGAAAGTAATGGATTAATGAGATGGCCCTCTTCGTCATCGACATCCCAGACGAATACTCGAAGTGGCACCCCAATTTGCGGAGCAGCTAGTCCTGCTCCCGGAGCATCGTGCATTGTCTCCATTAAATCTTTTACCAAGTTGCGTATTTCTTTATCAAAACTTTCAACTGGAGCGGCAGGCGTCGTCAGTACTGGATCGCCAAAGAGGCGAATAGGCTGAATAGACATATGCAGAGTCTACTAGTCGGTGGCTCAATTCAAAGAATAAGGGTTGATCTGATAGGTCAAGAGCGGCTCTTTACGCATGCTATTGATGCGATTCACGTGAGAAAGAAGTCGAACTATCTCACCCTGACTTTCATGTGGCGCTTTTACCAAGATGGTCTTCTTCCCTTCGCGTAGAAACGGACCTAGTAGTTCCATCTGAGCAACGCTCACCAATACATCTTTCACGATCTCCACACGTTCACCAACAATTAATACTGTACAAAAATGGGGAGGAAGTTGGGCGGCATCCCGTTCGGCGATCTCTCGCTCTGCAGCTCCCAGTGGCTTACCCCGCAAAATCGATTGTAGGAATGGGTCGGATGGGGGCAATGCGAAGTAAACCTCTCCCCCACTTGCCAACATGGTAAGTGTCCGTAAAATGTGCAAGCGCAGCTCTTCTGTAGCACGCAAAGTCGTGCGCAGGAGTCTGCCTTCGAGATCAAGAAAGAGAACGGCAGAATATTCACCGCGCGGTTCAACCCCTGGAGTACTAAGAACTAAATGAGTGCCATCTGGAAGAAGGGAGACTGGGTTAGTAGCAGACGATGAGAGTACTGAATGGCGTGGAAATGAACGCCCAAACTCCTCTGCTCTTCGGATAACACCACTCCTCACGATTCGAGGTTTGTTCTCCTGGCACCATGAACAGCGCCACTCTATAAATTCGGTAGAACACGTGGCACAACGAGGATTTACGCTGCGAGCGGGAAAATAGAGCTTACCCCCGCACGCACATAGAGCGATATTGCGACATTTTTGACAGGAGAATGAGGTGACATATCCGGTGGCTCCTACGCTTACCAGAACCGAACCTTTACTTAGCCCTTCCCCAATGATCGAGAAATAGTCGCTCTCCTGCGGTGAGGCAGCGCTATGGAAACGAATTGGTGCAAACGGGGGGAAACGGTAGAGAGGCAGCGATCCTTCAGATACCCGACTCGCTATTTCCAAACTTATAGACGCACTCATGTATATGACAGATAGATCTTCTTCACGAAGGGCAACCAAATCGCGCGTGTTCCAAGTTGGAGAACGCCTCTCGTAGTGTGATTCATCCATATCATCCACCACCAAAATTGATGCATGAGTAGATAATGAGAGAAGTGCCGAACTTCTAGTTCCCAAAATAATAACTGGCTTCGCAGAACGACTCTGTAGATAACTTTCATAACGTTCGCTCTTGCCGGCTGTACTGACTATGGCAATCGATTCTTCTCTTGCTTCACGTAGAGCACCATCTAGGAGTAAGAGCTCTCTTTCGTTTGGCAACAGCACTAGCACTGACCCATGCCGGTGTCGCTCTATCGCCACAGCAGCGATTAACTCCCAATAAAGCGCAGATGTCGGCAGTTCGATAGCGCAGATGAGTTTGGAAGGATTGTTTAATATTTTCGTTAACGTTTTCGGTAGAGATGTTACAAATGGGGTGTTGCTTCCGCTCGCTGCAACGGTGCTGCGAAAGTTGCGTTCTCCGACTTTGGAAAATGGAGGTACGCAGCGACGCAAAAAATCCCATGGGTTCGTACCATACGTTATTGCAGCCCTTTGGATATTGAGTAATTGATCTGACATCACATATGGCTCAAGAGTAAGCACCTTGAGGATCTCTTTAAGAGTTCCGCCGCTCTCTGCCTCTTCGCGCCGCTCGAGAATCACTCCTTGAGTTAGAGCATGCCCAAATTCAATCTCGACAAGTGCGCCCACAGATGCACTTTCGGTAAAAAGTTCGGGGACTTCGTACTCGTAGATCTGGTCAAGATGCAGAATCTGATGATCCACTAATACTCGGGCTATTGGGCATGCAGCGGCCCGGGGACGAAAATGTTGAGCCTTCTGTTGGCGCAGCCGTAGAGGCTTTACCTCAGCCACGGTGGATTAACCTTTAACGGCCTTTTGCAAGAGAGCACTTCGATCACTCTTCTCCCACGTGAAGGCAGGAAGTTCGCGCCCAAAATGGCCGTAACTAGCAGTCTTCTGATAAATCGGGCGCAGTAAATCGAGATCGCGAATGAGGGCCGCTGGGCGTAGATCAAAGACAGCCTCGATCGCAGCTTCTATTTGTAGAACTGGAATTTTTTCAGTTCCGAAGCATTCGACAAAGAGACCAACAGGCTGAGCCTTTCCGATGGCATATGCGACTTGAACCTCGCAACGCGTTGCAAGTCCTGCCGCGACGACGTTTTTAGCCACCCAGCGCATGGCGTATGCCGCCGAACGGTCAACCTTTGAAGGATCTTTACCAGAGAAAGCACCTCCACCATGGCGGGCCATTCCACCATAAGTGTCCACAATGATCTTTCGTCCCGTGAGGCCGGCATCTCCCATTGGTCCGCCGGTTACAAAGCGGCCTGTAGGGTTGATCAGAATGCGGACATTAGAGTGATCAAGAGCTATTCCTGATAGAACTGGACGAATAACCAAGCGCTCTACGTCAGGTGCAAGAACCTTATCGAGATCGACATGAGCAGCGTGTTGCGAAGATATGACGATGGTGTTGAGCGCAACTGGACGATCGCCATCATATTCAATAGTCACTTGAGTTTTGCCGTCTGGGCGAAGGTAATCTAACTCACCAGATTTACGTACGTGAGAAAGTTGTTGAGCTAACTTATGGGCTAGCGAGATGGGAAGTGGCATAAGTTCTGGAGTATCTTCGCATGCGTAGCCGAACATCAATCCCTGGTCCCCTGCGCCTTGGGCATCGAGAGGATCGACTGATGACGAGACACGATTTTCCATCGCGGAATTTACGCCTTGAGCAATGTCACTTGATTGCTGACCCAAAGAGATGGAAACGCCACAGGAGTTACCGTCGAAGCCTTTATCTGAAGAGTCATATCCAATTTCAAGAACTGTATCGCGCACAATGCCCATGACATCCGCGTAACCCTTGGTGGTCACCTCGCCAGCAACATGTACCTGGCCAGTGGTGATAAGAGTTTCGACCGCTACGCGACTTTTAGCATCTTGAGCCAGCAGCGAGTCAAGGATGGCGTCGGAGATCTGATCGGCAATCTTGTCTGGATGGCCTTCGGTAACAGACTCGGAGGTGAATAGTCGCTTGGTCATTGGGCTAACCTAACTTATCAAGGACTAAATCTAGAAGTTTGTTGGCAAGTGTCATTTTTGGGCCATCAGCAAATTCATATTTTTGACCCTGTGCTGTCAGGATAACCCCTTGCGTTCTATCAGAACCGAAGATCGCTCCGCCAGAGACATCATTGAAATAGATGACATCCAGGCCCTTTTCCTGCAGTTTAGTCGTGGCTAATTTTAAGCCTTCATCTAGGGAGACAGCTGTCTGTGCCGCGAATCCAATCATTATCTGGTTGCCCTTTCTCTTCGAAAGTTCCTTTGTGATGTCAGGGTTCTCTGTGAGAGATATAGCTGTCAGATCGCTCTTAGATATCTTGGCTGCACTGGCGTTAGCGGGACGAACATCGGCTACCGCAGCAGACATTATGACGACATCTGCTTGGTCAAAGCGCTCCATTAACGCGGCCTGCATCTCTAAAGCGCTAGTGACGTGAATAGTCTCTACGCCTTCGATATCTGCCAGCGCAGAGTTTGCAGCTACCAATGTGACCTTTGCCCCGCGCACTATTGCTGCGTACGCCAAGGCGTAACCTTGGCGACCCGAAGAGTGGTTTCCGATGTAGCGAACGGGATCTATGGCCTCGCGAGTGCCACCAGCACTAATCAAGATGGAAAGACCGTGCAGGTCCGCGCGGCTGCGCATCGTTGCGCTCAGGCAATCGATGATCTTCGAGCTCTGTGGATATCTACCGACGCCCACATCACCGCTAGTAAGTTTCCCAGAATCCGGTTCGACTACTTGGTGTCCACGGGTGCGCAGAAGTTGCACATTTGCCTGCGTAGCTGCGTTGTTCCACATCTCGGTGTGCATTGCAGGTACGAAGATAAGGGGGACGCTGGCAGCAAGGATGATGTTGGTCAAAAGGTCATCGGCGATACCGGCAGCAGCCTTAGCCATTACATCTGCAGTGGCAGGTGCAATAATGATCGCATCCGCGCTCTTTGCCAAAGATATATGTGGAACTTGGTGAACGTTATTCCACAAATCCGTGGGTACTTGCCGCCCCGAGAGCGCTTCCCATGTAGAGCGCCCAACAAAATTTAGACTCGATTGTGTAGGAACTACCGTGATTAAAAAACCCAGATCTTGCAATCGACGTAGAAGATCGCAGGACTTGTAGGCAGAAATACCCCCGGTAATACCGAGGACGATTTCACGCCCGCGCGGATACATCTTCTTCTTTGTTAAGCAGAAACTTCTGAGCTAGTGGCCTCAGCGACGGGTTCCAGGTTTTCGATGGTGAGCAATCCTTGATTGATCTCACGCAGAGCTATTGAAAGCGGCTTCTCATGAACATATGTCTCGACAAGCGGTCCTACATATTCAAGAAGTCCTTCTCCCAATTGGGAGTAATAGGCGTTGATCTGGCGCGCACGCTTGGCGGCATAGAGAACGAGGCTGTACTTAGATCCAGCAGCTTCGAGAAGTTCATCGATTGAAGGATGAGTGATTCCATCGGTAAGTTCAGCAGACATGTGTGTCCCTCTATTCATCAGTTATGCAGTCGCCAAGGATACCAGTTGAGCGATCAACCCTTCGACGCTCTCATTTACCAGGATTACATCGAATTCGCCCGCTGCGGCCATCTCCTGCTCGGCAAGTGCCAAGCGCGCGGCGCGTCTATCGGGTGAGTCGGTGCCGCGGCTGGTAAGGCGACGAATCAGCTCCTCCCAGGAGGGTGGTGCGATGAAGATAAGGGTTGCCCCTGCCTCGCGGGAGCGAACCTGGCGTGCACCCTCTATCTCTATTTCCAGGATGACGTGCTTACCCATGGCGCGCCACTCTTCCACCGGAGCGCGCGGGGTTCCATAGCGGTTACCCGCAAATTGCGCCCACTCTAAAAACTCTCCAGCTTCTATCATCTCTTGGAACAGCTCTGCGGTCAGGAAGTGGTAATCGACTCCATCTCGCTCTCCAGGCCTAGGTTCACGGGTGGTCGCCGAGACGCTAATCCAAAATCTGGGGTCATTGCGCAATTGTGCGGTGATGGTGCTCTTGCCCACCCCGCCGGGGCCCGAGATGACTATCAACTTACCGCGAATCGAGTTTACCTTCGCCACCGCCAACTCCTTTCCCAAGGCCTTGCGTTGCAGGTGCCCAAGACCACCAACTCTACGGGTTGGCGAGATGTTTCGCCGTTCCATGATCAATGTAGCCCGCGCCTTACCAACTCCTGGAAGGGCCGAGAGAAGTTCGATGACCTTCATGCGGCGAATTGACTCACGCGGATCATTTATTGCATCGAAGATATTTATCTCACCTATGGTTATCAACCGTTTCACTTCGGCACGTTCCTGACGTGAGAGCTTGGCCTTTTCTAACGCTGCATGTCGCTGCGCTTGTGAGAGTTGCGGCGGAGGAGTTGGCGTCAAGTGAGCGATTCCAATATTTGTATGGATCTATCTGACATCGCTTGTGGCGATTGTGCAAAGTATGACGTGATAGGTCGACCAATCACAAGAAAATTAGCACCGGCAGAGATCGCTTCTCGTGGCGTCATAACACGACTTTGATCCCCTAGAGCGGAATCCGTGGGCCTTACGCCAGGAGTGATAATTTCTACATCGGCTCCTACGGCTTGGCGAATTGCCGCCACTTCCATGGGAGAACAGACGATTGCTCGCGCCCCAGATGAAACAGCGTTTCGTGCCAGAGCTACAGCAAAATCTAATGGGGCTAGATCTATTCCCATAGCTAATAGAGCTGGTGAATCCAGCGAAGTCAATACTGTTACCGCTGTAATAGAGATCGCGGGCGCCTCATCGACTGCTGCTCTTATCATGGCAGCGCCTCCAGAGGCATGCACCGTGAGAAATCTTGGTTGCAAATCACGGATAGCACGGACAGCTCCTGCCACGGTATTAGGAATGTCGTGGAGTTTGAGATCTAGGAAGAGTTCAAAATCTCTGACAGCACGTAACTCGCGCAATCCATCGGGACCATGTTTAAGATAGAACTCAAGTCCTACCTTGTAGACATCAACGCTCTCGGCAGTGGCTGCGATCCATGCAGCTGCCGTATCGATCTCATCTGTGTCGAGAGCTAAAATGATGGGTGATTTGACCTTGTGCATTATGCATCCCCTCTATGCGCGAAACTCACAGCATCAGCAAAAGAGCTAAACCCGCGCGCCTGGCAGAGCTCCTCCAACTCATTTTTAATATTGACCGCCGCCATTGGATTGCCGAAGGTTGCAGTTCCAATAGAGACGGCATTAGCACCTGCAAGAACGAGTTCGAATGCGTCACGTCCGTTGGTCACGCCGCCCATTCCAACTATTGGAATTTTAGGAAAGGCTGCACGTACTTGGTAGATAGCTCTCACCGCTATTGGACGAATAGCTGGACCGGAGAGCCCACCGGTCTTTTGAGATAGCTTGGGTGACATCGAGGTGGTATCGATAACCATGCCTAAAAGGGTGTTGATCAGCGCGAGCCCATCGGCACCTGCATTTATGACGCTCTCAGCAATGACAGTAATGTCGGTGACATCAGGTGAAAGCTTTGCAATTATTGGTAATTCTCCCCCAATATTTCTGCGAACCGCCGCGATAACGGCGCTGGCGGCATCAGGATTACATGCAAATACTTGCCCACGATTTTCGACGTTAGGGCAGGAAATATTTACTTCTAATGCACTAATTCCAGGAACGTTACGCAATTTTCGAGCGAGAACCGCATAGTCATCTACGCTCTCGCCAGCGATACTGATAATGATTCGAGCACCTTGATCGCGCAGCCACGGAATATCATTTTCAAGGAAGAGGTCAATTCCTGGGCCTTGTAAACCGATGGAATTAAGCATTCCGCTCGGGGTCTCTGCCATGCGCGGAGTGGCTCGACCACTACGTGGCTTGACCATAATCGATTTGGTTACAACTGCCCCCAACGAAGTTAATGGAAAGAAATGGGAAAGTTCTTTACCCGAACCAGCGCACCCAGAAGCAGTGAATATCGGATTGGCAAAGAAGGCACCAGCAATGGAGGTGCTGAAGTTAATGCTCATTTGCCCCACACCCCATCGGGAATCTCGCGAGATTTATTCCAGAGCACTTTATTACCATCCATTACTGGACCTTCTATGCAACTGCGAGTCATGCGGATAACTCCATCGCCCCCCTCAACTGGCAGGACGCACGTCATACAGACTCCGATACCACAGGCCATTGATTCCTCAACGGAACATTGATGAAGTACATCCGCCTCCTGTGAAATGATCGTTATGGCTTCGAGCATCGCCATGGGTCCGCACGAATAAATAACATCGACGTTGTTCTCTCGGATCAACGATGACAAAACATCACTCACGCGACCTGCGACTCCTGCGCTTCCATCGTCCGTTGTTATCGTTAAGGAATTGACAGAACGTTTGCCTTCAAGGGGTGCATAGATTTTTCCTGCAGTGCTGGCTCCGAGCACCATATCCACTCGACACCCGCGCGACTTCAGAGTTTCGGCCAGAGAGAAGAGTGGGGCTGATCCATAACCTCCGCCGACTAGAAGAGCATTAATTGGTTCTTTAGGAATCCCAAAAGCTGTACCTAGAGGTGCGATGAGATCTACTTGGTCGCCGGGATCTTGAGCGACCAGCCACTTGCTACCACTGCCTTGAGGGGCAATAACTAATTCCAAGAGGCCAATTCCGTCAGACCGAAGCGAAGCGCGATAAATTGCGAAGGCACGGCGGAGTACGAGCGATGAACTTGCTCCCCCGACCGAGACCGCTACGAAATTTCCTGGTCGACAACTGGCTGCCATCTCGCCAACCGAAAAGACCATATGGTGATATGCGCCGACTTTCTTATTAGAGATAATTTCGGCAGAGATTTGGATAGCCTTCGAATTGATCATCTGCCCACCATTTTCTGCCAGTGTTGCAATGACAGTACCGAAGGTTCGCTTCTACCTAATTGCGTGATGCCTGCGACTGCGGCTTTAAATCCTGCGATGGTCGTAATAATCGGGATTCCGCGCTGCACTGATGCGGTTCTAATCAACCACCCATCCTGTCTGGTGCCGCGCCCGAGAGGTGTATTGATGACGAGATCTACCTGACCGGTGTTGATAATGTCGACGGCAGATAATCCCTCTCCTGGTTCGGAATTCTTTCTCACTACCGTGGAAGGAACCCCGTTTCTTGCTAAGAGCTCATGCGTGCCGATTGTTGTGAAAAGAGTGAAACCTAAATTGGTAAGTTCTCGAGCTGGTTGAACGCTCGCCGCTTTATCTCTCTCGGAGAGCGAGAGAAACACATTTCCATTCATTGGCAGCGCGCCAAAGGAAGCGGTCTGGCTCTTGGCATATGCCTCGCCGAATGTCTCAGCAATCCCCATGACTTCACCAGTAGATCGCATCTCTGGACCAAGCACCGAGTCAACGCCTGTTCCATCTACTCTACGGAAGCGATTCCAGGGAAGTACAGCCTCTTTAACGCAGACACCGAAGGGAACCCCGTCGCCCACAGAAGGCAAGAGTGGCGAGGCTCGAAGATCTGCAATAGTCTGCCCGATTGAAATTAAAGCCGCGGCCTTAGCTAGTGGAATACCCGTAGCTTTAGAAACGAAGGGAACGGTGCGAGAAGCACGTGGATTAGCTTCCAATACATATAGAACTTGATCGGCGCGCGAGATGGCAAATTGGATGTTGATTAGGCCACGTACATCGACTCCGCGAGCTATCTTCACCGTAGCGATACGAATCTGCTCTAGCTGAGAATCAGAGAGGGAGATATTTGGAAGAACGCACGCTGAATCTCCGGAGTGAATTCCGGCTTCTTCAATATGCTCCATTATTCCAGCCATGTACAGCTCTTTGCCGTCGAAGAGGGCATCGACATCAATTTCAATCGCGTCGTCGAGAAAACGATCGATCAAGACAGGCTGGTTTGGGGTAATCTGCGTTGCCTTCTCAATAAAGCCTTTGAGAGATTCATCGTCGTAGACAATCTCCATCCCACGACCTCCGAGAACAAAGGATGGGCGGACTAAAACTGGATAGGAAATATCTGCGGCAACCTTGACCGCCTCTTCGTAAGAGCGCGCCAATCCAAATTTAGGAGCGTTGAGGGAATTCTCTTGCAGAATCCTTCCAAATTCACCGCGATCTTCGGCCATATCGATGGCATGCGGGCTAGTTCCCAGAATCGTTACGCCTGCTTCAAGCAGTCCACGTGCTAAGCCAAGAGGGGTCTGGCCGCCCAACTGCGCGATGACTCCAAGAACTGGTCCAGCCGCAGTCTCTGCTGCTATTACTTCCAGCACATCTTCGAGCGTTAGAGGTTCAAAATAGAGACGATCGGAGGTGTCATAATCTGTTGAAACCGTCTCAGGGTTGCAGTTGATCATAATTGTTTCGAAGCCTGCTTCGCGTAACGCGAAGGCAGCGTGAACACACGAGTAATCGAATTCCAATCCCTGACCGATCCGGTTAGGACCGCTTCCTAGAATGATAACCGCCGGCTTTACCCTTGGCAGCACTTCAGTTTCCAAGTCGTATGACGAGTAGTAGTACGGAGTATTAGATTCAAATTCTGCTGCGCAAGTATCAACCATTTTAAAGACAGGATGAATCTTGAAAGTACCTCGATCAGTTCTGATCTGCGATTCTGATGTGTGACGCAGTTCTGCAATTTGAGCATCTGCAAAACCATTTACCTTGGCCCTTCGCAAAAGTTCAATTCCCAGCTTTGGAGCAGCGGCTATCTCATCTGCCAAATCATTGATGCCTTCTATTTGAGCAAGAAACCATGGGTCGATCTTGGATATGGCGTGGACTTCTTCGATAGATGCACCCAACCAGAGCGCGCGCTGGACCTGCTGCAAACGCCATTCAGTCGGAATTCCGATCTTGGCGAGGAGTGCCTCCAACGACTCTCCCTCGATGTTCCACGAGAATGTGCTGCCTTTCTTCTCAAGGGAACGTAAAGCTTTTTGCAGGGCTTCTGGAAAGGAGCGGCCCATCGCCATCGCTTCGCCCACTGATTTCATTGTCGTGGTCAGGCGTGGATCGGCTTCTGGGAATTTTTCGAAGGCAAACCTTGGAACTTTGACCACAATGTAATCCAATGTGGGCTCGAAAGATGCCGGAGTGCTCTTGGTTATATCATTTTGAATCTCATCGAGCGTGTAACCGAGCGCCAACTTCGTTGCAATTTTAGCTATTGGGAACCCGGTTGCTTTGGAAGCCAAGGCAGATGAGCGCGAGACCCGAGGATTCATCTCGATAACAATAATTCGTCCATCGCTGGGATTCACCGCAAATTGAATATTGCAACCGCCTGTCTCGACGCCGACCTCTCGAATAATATCAATCGACAAATCGCGTAGGCGTTGATATTCAACATCAGTCAAAGTCAAAGCTGGAGCTACCGTGATCGAATCTCCTGTGTGAACCCCCATAGGGTCAATATTTTCGATGCTGCAGACGATAACAACATTGTCGAGATGATCGCGCATAACTTCTAACTCAAATTCTTTCCATCCCAGTATGGATTCCTCAAGGAGAACCTCGTTGGTTGGACTATGTCGCAGGCCAGCACCGCCTATCAGTTCTAATTCGCTCTGATTAAAGGCGATTCCAGAACCTAGCCCACCCATTGTGAATGATGGTCTGACTACTACCGGATAATGCAGCGCGGTTGCAGCGCTCAGACATTCAGACATTGAATGACATATACGAGATCGCGCCGACTGCCCTCCCACCTTTGCAACGATAGTTTTGAAAATCTCTCTATCTTCCCCGCGAGATATCGCCTCGACATTGGCACCAATCAATTTAACGCCATATTTTTCAAAGGAACCACGTGCATGCAACTCCATGGCAGCATTGAGTGCCGTCTGTCCTCCAAGAGTTGCCAGAACAGCAGAAGGCTTCTCGATCTCCATGATCTTCTCAATAAAATCGGGAGTGATTGGTTCGATGTAGGTGGCATCGGCAAACTCAGGATCGGTCATAATGGTTGCAGGGTTGGAGTTGATCAAGATAACTCGAACTCCCTCGTCGCGAAGTACTCGGCAAGCTTGGACTCCCGAATAATCAAATTCGCACGCTTGCCCGATGACTATTGGCCCGGACCCAATAACGAGGACGCTTTCAATGCTGGTATCTCTAGGCATTATTTACCTTCGACTTGCTCATTAACTCTACGAAATGATCGAAGAGGTAGGCGGCATCATGCGGGCCGGCGGCGGATTCTGGGTGATACTGCACGCTAAACGCAGGACGTTCGATCAACTCAAGTCCTTCAACAACTCCGTCATTCAGGCAGATGTGACTCACGTGGCCCGCTCCGAACGTGGTTCGAAAATTTCCATCCATCGGTGCTTCAACTGCAAAGCCATGATTATGGGCAGTAATCTCAATCCGGCCACTCCGCAAATTCTTAACAGGTTGATTAATACCGCGATGGCCGAAAGGCAATTTATAAGTTTCTAAACCTAATGCACGACCCAAAATTTGGTGACCAAAGCAGATTCCAAAGATAGGAATTTCATCTGTTAAAAATTCGCGTACGAGATCGACTACCTGGGTCATTGTGGCTGGATCTCCAGGTCCGTTTGAGATAAATAGTCCGTCGGGATTAGTTGCCTTTATCTCATCAGCTGTTGTACCCAAGGGATAAACTGTTACTTCGATAGCTCGCTCTGACATCGACCTGGGAGTCGCGTTCTTTATTCCCAGGTCAATCGCTGCTACGCGAAAACGTACCGCAGTGCCCTCTGGTGGGCTTACAACGTACTTCTCCTTGGTGGTTACATCGCTAGCTAGGTAGGCCCCAGCCATGGCTTCTGTTGCGCGGACCTTGATCACCATTTCAGAACGCGTCAACGTTGAGTCGGAGAAAATTCCCATTCGCATAGCTCCCCGATCGCGTAGATGACGAGTGATCGCTCGCGTATCGACTCCTTGAATTCCAACAACCTCAGCAGCAATGAGTGCGCTCTCCAGTGAATATTGAGAACGCCAATTGCTCGCGCGCGGAGAGGGATTGCGAACTACGAATCCCGCTACCCAAATTCTTTCAGATTCCTTATCACGGTCGTTCATTCCTGTGTTACCGATATGTGGCGCTGTCATGATCACGATCTGCTTGTGATACGAAGGGTCAGTCAAGGTCTCTTGATATCCAGTCATCCCAGTGGAGAAGACCGCTTCTCCAAAGGCTTCTCCAAGAGCGGCCCAACTTTCGCCTTCAAAGACTGTGCCATCATCGAGGACCAAAAAGGCTTTACTCATATTTGCGTCCCGTCAATTGACCGTTGCCCAGTACGTGAACTCCACGAAAGAAGGTATGTGTTACACGTGCAGGAAGTGTGAAATCGTGAAAAGGAGTATTGGAACTCCGGGAAGAGAGTTTATTGCGGTCTACCGTCCAAGTGGAAGATGTATCCACGACAATGATGTTGGCAGGCTTGCCTACCTCTATGGTGCCATGATCTTCGTAGCCGCCAATCAATGCTGGGGTCGTTGACATACGAAGAGCCAGAGTCTGCCAATCCATTAAGCCAGATTCGATCATTGCTTTCGCAACTACAGAGAGAGCCGTCTCGAGGCCAATCATTCCAAAAGCCGCGGCGCTCCATTCGCAATCTTTATCTTCCGCGGGGTGTGGGGCATGATCTGTGGCCACAATGTCGATGGTTCCATCAGCTAGACCTTCGCGCAGGGCCTGCACATCAACTTTGGTGCGAAGCGGTGGATTTACCTTGTAAATCGGATCATAGCTCTCTGCTAAATCGTCGGTGAGCATAAGATGATGCGGTGTGACCTCCGCAGTTACTGCGATTCCTTGCCCCTTCGCCCAGCGAACTAACTCGACGCCGCCTTTCGTTGTGAGGTGGCAAATATGCAAGCGGCTCTGGACGTAATGAGCCATCAAGATATCTCTGGCAATGATGGATTCTTCTGCAACCGAGGGCCAACCCTTGAGACCAAGTCGACTTGAAACAACTCCTTCATTCATTTGAGAACCCACTGTTAACAGCGGGTCTTGCGCATGTTGCGCTATCACTCCCCCAAATGCCTTTACATATTCGAGTGCGCGTCTCATCAAGAGGGGATCGCTGATGCAATTTCCATCGTCGCTAAAAATCCTAACCCGTGCTGCTGATTGCGCCATCGCTGAGAGTTCAGCGAGTGACTCCCCCTTTAGCCCAACGGTCACCGCTCCAATTGGGAATACATCACATAGCCCAGCCTCCTTGCCGAGACGAGCTACCTGCTCAACAACGCCAGCGGTGTCCGCCACTGGCGATGTATTGGCCATCGCACTGAGCGCCGTATAGCCACCCTTAACGGCCGCCTGGCTCCCGGAGAGGACTGTCTCAGAATTTTCCTTACCCGGCTCGCGCAAATGAGTATGGAGATCAACGAGGCCCGGCAAGACCATAGCTCCATCGCCATCTATCGAAGGTAAATCAGAGGTGAGGGTGTTTCCTATACGCGCTATGCGATGTTCACGGACTTCGAGGTCAATCGGAGTTCCATCGCTCGTTACTACGTTTTTTAGCAGGAAATCAGAATCGCTCATACGAGAACTCCCTCAGTCGGAATTGGGGTTCCACCCATAAGTAGATAGAGAATAGCCATCCGAACCAGGACTCCATTAGCTACCTGCTCTAAAATCACGGACTGCGGAGAATCTGCACTTGCAGCTGAAATTTCTAGCCCTCGATTCATCGGACCTGGGTGCATGATGATGGCGCTGCGCTTAAGTGCTTTGAGCCGCTCCGTTCCGAGGCCAAAATCTCGAGCATATTCGCGTTCAGTAGGAAAGAAAGCATCCGTCATTCTCTCACTTTGCACCCGCAGCATCATGATCGCATCGAGCGTTCCGATCTCGGCATCTAAACTGTACGAAATATCAACCGGCCAACTAATCGCCCCAATGGGAATCAGGGTTGGTGGGCCAATCAGAACGACTTGAGCCCCTAGGGCGGTGAGGAGAAGGACATTGCTGCGCGCAACTCTGGAGTGGAGAATGTCCCCGACAATTCCTATGCGCAAACCTGTGAAGTCGCGATCATGTTCCGGGAAGTGCGATCGTATTGTGTATGCATCCAATAAGGCCTGAGTGGGATGTTCGTGCATGCCATCGCCAGCATTAACAATATGAGCGTTAACCCAACCCGATTCGGCCAGGCGTTGGGCGGATCCTGATGTTGGGTGGCGAATGATCATCAACTCTGCGCCCATTGCTTCCAAGGTTTGGGCGGTATCTTTGAGAGATTCACCCTTGCTTACGCTGGAACCTTTGGCAGAGAAGTTGATCACTTCAGCTGAAAGACGCTTAGCTGCTGCTTCAAAGCTCAGGCGAGTTCTAGTCGAATCCTCAAAGAATAAATTGACGACAGTGCGGCCACGTAAGGTAGGAAGTTTCTTTATAGCGCCATCGGTAATGCGCGAAAGCTCGCGAGCGGTATCTAAAACTTCTAGCGCTTCACTCTTGCTGAGATCCTTTACAGAGAGCAGGTGAGGCGAATGCATCAAACGCTCAGCTCTACTTGGTCGATGCCATCAATCTCTCGAAGTTGCACTCGAACGCTCTCGCGGGCATTGGTTGGAATATTCTTCCCGACGTAGTCGGCTCGGATTGGAAGTTCACGGTGTCCTCTGTCGATGAGTACCGCAACCTGCACAGTTTTTGGACGACCTAATTCACCTATCGCATCCAGAGCGGCTCTGATCGTCCTGCCTGAGAAAAGGACATCATCGACGAGGATGAGGTCTTTACCATCTAGACCTTCGGAGGGAACCTGTGTTGGCACCAACGGTTTTGGAGGTCGCATCCGCAAATCATCGCGGAACATAGTGATATCGAGAACACCGACGGGAACTTGCGCATCGATAGAAGCGAGGAAGGTTCCAATGCGTTGGGCCAAAGTGACGCCTCGCGTTGGGATTCCAAGGAGAACAACTGATTGCAAGCCATGATTGCGTTCGATTATTTCATGGGCAATTCGTCGAAGGGAGCGATCAATCTCGCTCTGCTCTAGTACAACACTCATCTAATCTCCTTTGCCGCCTCACGGGACGTCAGTTAAAGGATATGCGGCTTGTTCCGCTTGGGAAGTCTATCAGCCCGACTAGGAGAGTGAGATTACCGACTTGAGGAGGATTACGCGGCCAAGGACGCCATTGATGTAGGCAGCGGAGTCCTTTGTGGATAGTTCCCCAGCGATCTCGACCGCCTCCGAAACGGCAATCTTGTCATCTAACTCGCTAAGCCAGAGGATCTCAAAGAGAGCGATCCGCAAAAGATTGCGATCAATGATCGGCATGCGGTCCATATCCCAACCTTCGGCATAGGTATGAATGATCTCATCTATCTTGAGGCTATGTTCAGCCACGCCCAGAACGAGAGCCCGGACGTAATCTGATTCAGATATTTCATCGATGGGGCGCATGTTGAGCAGTTGCGAAGCAACTACTCCCCGCATATCTGCTTCAAAGAGAATATCGAGTGCGCGCTTACGTGCCTTCCGTCTAGCGCTCATCTGTAGAACCGCCCTTAAGAATTGGCGCGACCGAGGTATGCACCGTTACGAGTATCAACGAGAACCTTCTCATCTTGCTTGATGAAGAGAGGAACCTGAATTTGAATTCCTGTTTCGACCGTAGCGGGTTTGGTACCGCCCGAGGAACGATCGCCTTGAAGGCCTGGCTCGGTGTAGGTAATTTTCAACTCCACTGAAGCTGGTAGATCGATGTAAAGCGGGTTCCCGTCATGTACAGCAACGAGCGCTTCAACGTTCTCGAGCATGTAATCGGCGGCATCGCCAACGACCTCAGGGCTGATCGTGATTTGATCAAAGTTCTGCGTATCCATAAAGATGAAACCATCACCGTCGCGATAGAGATATTGCATATCGCGCTTCTCAACTTGAGCTATTTCAACTTTGACTCCAGCGTTGAAGGTTCTTTCCACAACTTTGCCGCCGGGGACCAATTTGAGTTTGGTGCGCACGAAAGCTGGACCCTTACCGGGCTTCACATGCTGGAATTCAACGACGGTCCAGAGCTTATTTTCAATCTCGAGGGTCATGCCGTTCTTAAGGTCATTTGTAGTAGCCATTGGGGCAGAATACCTGAAGGTTAGATCAACTCTTTCATCGCGATCAGGGCTAAACGGTAGGAATCAGGGCCAAAACCCCCGATTGTCCCGTGAGAGACGCCTGAAATCACTGAAGTGTGACGAAACTCCTCGCGCGCTAATGGATTACTGAGGTGAACCTCTATGAGGGGCGCAGTTAACATCGCCGCTGCATCGCGAATAGCGTATGAATAATGAGTAAAAGCCGCCGGATTGAAAATCACGGGGTTGCGATTATCTGCAGCCTCATGAAGCCAGGTGATGATCTCGGACTCAGAATTACTCTGCCGAACCTCAACCTCAAGGCCAAGGGAGGTTGCGCTCTCTCCAATGAATGAGCTGAGCTGATCGAAATTCATCGTTCCGTATATGGACGAGTCACGGAGATCGAGGCGATCTAAATTGGGACCATTAAGTACCAAAACCTTTGCTTTGCTCATAGAACTATCTTCTCATAGGTCGCCTTCAGGAGGTCAGCACTCGCCGCTTCGATCCAATCCGGTTCACCAGGTGCCCGTAATCCAACAAAACGAATTTGTCCATCTCGGCTCTTCTTGTCGCCACTCATGAGAGCGAGGAGATCGCTCCAATTATGTTCATGGGGGTCGAGCATCGTAGGAAGGTGAAACTTCTCCAATAATCTCTTGAGGTGTGCGGTTTCATTGGGGTCGAACCCTAAAGTAGCCTCGCTCAGAAGTGCGGCGAAATGCAGTCCAATAGAGACCGCTTCGCCGTGACGCAATGCGTACTGACAATTCTTCTCGATCGCATGGCCGAATGTATGCCCGAAGTTAAGAATTTCCCGGAGTTTGCCCTCCTTAAAATCGCTAGAAACGACGGTGGCTTTCACCGCGACGCTTTTAGCAACGAGTTCAAAAGCCTGCTCACGTGCCTCACCGATAGATTTAATCGTTTCGAGCTGGTCCAATATGGTGAGGTCGCGTATGTAACCCGTCTTAATGACTTCAGCCAGGCCGGCAGAGAAATCTCTGTCGGTGAGAGTCTCTAACCACGTGATATCTGCGCAAACAGATTTCGGAGAGTAGAAAGAACCAACGAGATTTTTCCCAGAGCCAGTGTTGATTCCCGTCTTTCCGCCGACCGCCGCATCCACCATGCCAGCGAGAGTCGTAGGTATCGCGTACCAATCAATGCCACGTAACCACGTCGATGCCACAAATCCTGCGAGATCCGTGGTTGCTCCTCCACCAATTCCGACGATGGCATCTTTTCTTCCGAACTCCGACTCGCCAAGAAGATTCCAAAGTCGCTGGGCGGTCGAATAATCCTTTTGTGCTTCGCCGTCAGGAGTGATGAAGAGGGTGTGATCCGAATTTTGAGTGAGCGCTAGCAACTTCGCAGATGTTGCGATGTAGGAAGGAGCGATTATCAAAACCTTCTTGTGCGCTGAAAAAATTGAATCAACAAAGGGGCGCCATTCGCTACCAATTAGCACTTCATAATTGATCTCTGCGCCGACTGAAATCCTATGCATGATGCAACTCCATAATTGCAGCTAGCTCACGAGCCACTTCGTGCGACTTTTTATTATCCGAGCTGATCTCTATGGTCGCCAACTTCTTATAGATAGGCTCTCGATCTTGCAGGATCTTGAGCCACTGGCTCTCGGGATCCTGCGAAACTAAAGGTCGCTCATCTTTAACACCTATGCGGGAGAGAACATTGGAGAGACCTACCTTGAGGTAAATGACCTGGGCAGATCCACTCGACAAATTTTGCTGTACCTCTTTATCCACAATTGAGCCTCCACCCAGAGAGATAACTCCGACATTGGATTGCAGGGCTTTAAGCACAATTTCTCGTTCGATCTCCCGAAATCCAGTTTCTCCGACTTCCGCGAAGATCTCAGAAATACTCTTGCCCTTCTCTTCGACGATGAGGGAGTCAGTATCTACAAAACTAGTTGCCATCTCGCGAGCGAGAGCCTTACCGACGCTGCTCTTCCCCGAGCCAGGCGGACCTATAAGAATAGCTTGTTGCATTTACTTGATTTCAAGCGCTTGGATATATGAAAGGAAATTGCGACGTGTCTCTGACACGCTATCTCCCCCAAATTTCTCAATAACTGCATCAGCTAACACCAAGGCGCACATCGCTTCCGCAACAATTCCTGCAGCAGGAACAGCACATACATCTGAACGTTGGTTGATAGCTTTGGCAGGTTCGCCGGTCGCAACATCGATCGTGTCTAACGCACGCGGAACCGTGGATATTGGTTTCATTGCCGCTCGGACTCTGAGAATCTCTCCGTTAGACATTCCGCCCTCTGTACCGCCAGCACGATCAGTACGGCGGGTAATTTTCCCGGAGGCATCGCGCTCTATTTCGTCATGAGCTACCGACCCGCGACGTTTTGCCGTAGTGAAACCATCGCCGATCTCTACGCCTTTGATGGCTTGAATCCCCATCATCGCGCCAGCAAGTCGCGAATCTAACCGACGATCCCAATGCGTATGTGAGCCTAAGCCTGGAGGTAGGTCAAAGGCCAAGACCTCTATGACTCCGCCCAATGTGTCTCCGGCTGCATGGGCAGCATCAATTTCAGCAACCATGGCAGCGCTGGCGATTGGATCAAAGGAGCGAACTGGATCTGCATCCACTAGGTCGCGATCGTAATATGAAGGGAGCGGAGAACCTTCTTGGCTACCGGCTGTCCCTATCGACAGCACGTGGCTCATTATTTTCACGCCGACCGATTGCTCCAGGAATGCGCGAGCTACCGCGCCAAGAGCAACTCGCGCAGCGGTTTCACGGGCACTTGCTCTTTCCAGAATTGGCCTGGCATCATTGAAATCATATTTTTGCATACCCACTAAATCGGCATGTCCAGGACGAGGACGAGTGAGCGGTGCGTTGCGAGCTAAAGCGGCGAGCTCCTGCGCTGCAACGGGATCGGCAGACATGACCTTCTCCCATTTTGGCCATTCAGAATTACCAACCTGAATAGCGATGGGGCCACCTTGGCTCTCTCCGTGACGTATTCCCCCGAGAATTGTTACTTGGTCGGCTTCGAAGTTCTGTCTGGCTCCTCTGCCATATCCCAGTCGACGACGCCTTAGATCACTATCGATCTTCTCAGTCGTAATCTCGACATGAGCCGGTAGACCCTCCAAAATCGCAGAGAGCGCGGGACCGTGGGATTCACCTGCAGTAAGCCATCTCAACATATGCGTATTGTGTCAGATAGGAGCCCATCGCCGCCTCATCACACCATCAATCGAGGTGAGATCGCCCCACTTTGAGCAGATGAGTGCGTAACTCTTCGCGATTAAAGAGCGCCCCAGTGAAAAGTGCGATCTGGTCGATAGCCTGTTCAACCAAGAGATCCATACCATCAATAGTGCGACTCCCCAACGCGCGGGCTCTGGACAAGAGCGGAGTGGGGTATGGCTTATACAGAACCTCGAAAAACGTTGGAACCGTACATTCGAGGGTATGCGCAATCAAATCACTTGCGCCAACAGGAACAGTCGCTATCACCAAGTCGTAGCCTTCTAATGAATAATCCATCGCATGGAAATTCAAACGGGATTTAAGGCCAAGGCTAGAAAGAAGATCACGTCGATTCTGCGATCGGAGAAGGAAATCGATGCTGGTGGCAACACCATCAAGGGCGCAGAGCGCCGCTCGCGCTGTGCCTCCTCCGCCAATAATTGCCACCTTCTCTTTCTTAATGTCTGCAAGGAGGTGCACGAAGGCTGTTCTGTCTGTTGATAAGGCCGCGAAAGTATTACCGTTGCGAAAGAGGGTATTGGCTGATCGCATACGCAGCGCAATTGGATCAATATCAAAACCCAGATCAGCTCCAACATCTACGACGGTCTCTTTCAGCGGCATCGTCAAAGAGAAACCAGTCCAATCCTCTTTCAGCGCTGCGATGAAGAACGAGCGCGCATTTTCTGGAGTCAGATCGATAGCTTCATATTTCCCAGGTATTCCTAGAAAATCGTAGGCGGCGTTGTGCAGTAATGGAGAAAGACTATGGTTTATGGGTGAACCCAGGACGGCTGCTTTGATCATTTAAATAGACCTATCGCCACGTTGTGATTGTAAACCGCAACCCACGTTTCGAAAGTACTGAAACTATTAGTGAACCTGGTGTCGTGAGGCTTCACTGTGATGAAATAAAGCCAATCGCCCGGAACGGGATTTAGCGCTGCTGTGATCGAGGTAACTGAAGGGTTTGAAATTGGCGTCGGAGGCAATCCAACATGCAAGTACGTGTTGTACGAGGAATCAACTTGGGTGGCTTTAATGCTCAGCCCAATCTGTCCTCGCAATCCCAACGCATATTGCACCGTAGAGTTGAGCTGAAGGGGCATTCCGATCTTCAAACGATTATAGATAACGCGTGCCACTTCGCCGCTGTCGGCTGGATCTGATTCGATTTGAATCATCGATGCAACTGTTAATACTTGATACGGCGTGAATTGCTGGTAACCACTGCTCAGTTTTGTTGCTGAAACTTCATCCCCAAAACTTTTGAGCATATTTGTAAGCGCTTCATGCGTACTAGTTCCAGGCTGGAATGAATACTGAACTGGAGCTATCTGCCCTTCCAGCGAATTACGTGGATTCGCATAATAGGGCGCAATCGTCTTGAGGTCGTCCTTCTGCGTGAGCGAGGTGATCAGGTGAAGTTCTTTTAGGACATCCGACTCAGTGGAGCCAGGCAGGACGTAAATCGAATCGACAATGCGCTTCTGATCTAAAAGCTCAATGAGAGCCTGATCGCTGGGAATAACGCTCTCAATAAGATGAATCCCTGGAGCAATTCCAACAATGTTGCGCTTGATCATCTTCGTTATGACGGTGGCAGCTTTAGCAACTACATGCTGGGTTGCGAGGTCTTGGGCGATGGCTGTTCCGCTCTCCCCTTGCGTCACAATTATACGCACAGGGGGGCCCGGGGTTCCTTTGGGGTAATCGGAGTTTGCGCTATTGGTCATGATTCGTAGCGCAACCAACGAGAGGAGAAGCAAGACAAGGCCAATGAAAAGAGAGATGAGATTTCGCTCCTTGCGCGTCCTAATCAAGGTGGCCTGCTATACGTTCGCGCTCTAGTGCGCTCTCTAAAATAGAAACGGCTGCCATTGCATCGATCTTGGCTTTGCTTGACTTGGCGTTGTGCCCTGTTATGCGCAAGTTTTTAGCTGCAGAAATTGTCGAGAGGCGTTCATCGACTAAGTGAATCGGAATATCGGTAAGGGTGCGCAAAAGATCAGCAAATTCATGAGCAGCTACAAGAGATGGGTTAGATGCTCCAGAAAGGTGTTTGGGTTCTCCTACGACAATATAAATCGGTTCATACTCGGTGAACAACGCAGTGAGTTGCCCGGTGAGATCAGTATCCGTGGCCAAAAGGGTTGCGATGGGTGAAGCTATCAAGCCAGAGGTATCGCTAGCTGCAACGCCAATTCTTACCTGCCCGTAATCAAAAGCTAATCGGCGGCCTGTCTTCATAGACTAGTTAGAACCTAGCGCTGCCTTTAACTCTGCAATTGCAGCCGTAATTTTTGTGAGATCGCTGCCGCCACCTTGAGCGTAATCATCTTTACCGCCGCCACCGCCTCCCAGAAGTGCAGAACCGGCCTTTACCAGCTGACCAGCTTTTGCCCCGGAGGCTGCCGCCTGAGGTGCAACGGCTGCTACTAACACAACTCGATCGTCGACAACCGAGAGAAGTCCAATAACAGCATGAGGATCTCTGTTACGTAGATCCAAAGACATCAAGCGTAGGTCTTCGCCCGAAATTCCATCGGCTACCTGCGCGATGAGAACTTTATACCCACCAATATTCTCAAAGTTCTTGGCCAGATCATTGATAGAAGACATCGCCTGCGCAGATTTAAATGAGGCTAACTCTTTTTCAATCACTTTGACTTTATTAAGGAGTTCGGAGATACGTTCCGGCAATTCTTCAACGCGCGCACCTTTGATAATTTCGGTGAGCGAATTGAGAAGCAGGTGTTCTCGAGCCAAATAGGAGAATGCATCGGCTCCGACAAGCGCCTCAACGCGTCGAACTCCTGCACCAATTGAAGATTCGTTAAGCAATTTAACAAGACCGAGTTCAGCCGAAGAATGGACGTGTGTTCCGCCACATAATTCTCTAGCCCAGTCTCCAACGCTCACTACTCGTACGACATCGCCGTACTTTTCTCCAAAGAGAGCCATCGCGCCAATTTCCTGCGCCTTAGCCTGGCTCATCTCTTCGGCAGTAACTTCCAAATTCTCGATGAGAAGTGAGTTAACGCGTGCTTCAACGTCGTTGAGAACACTGCCTGGCACCGCACCATTTGCCGGGAAATCAAACCTAAAACGTCCTGGTGCATTCTCTGAACCAGCTTGAGTTGCGCTCTCACCGAGGGCTTCTCGAAATGCCTTATGAACCATATGCGTAGCAGTATGGGCACGAGATATAGCCTTGCGTCGTCCTTGATCAATCTGGGCAAACAATTGCTGATCCACTTTTAAGGAACCAGAAACAATAGTTCCGCGGTGTACGTATAGTCCGGGAACGGGTGCCTGGACATCATCTATCTCGATGCGAGTTCCATCTGCAAGAGTCAGGATGCCGCCATCCGAAAGCTGTCCTCCTCCTTCAGCGTAAAAAGGAGTTCGGTCCAAAATGATTTCAACATCACCGGAGTTAACCTCGTGGACGCTGGTGCCATCGACCATAATCGCTCGAACGTTCGCTTCACCTTCGGGGTGTTGGTAACCAATAAATTCGGTCTTGCCTTTTGCATCCACAATCTTGCGATACTCTGAGAGATCTGTATGCCCGCTCTTTTTAGCCCTGGCATCTGCCTTAGCTCGCTCTTTCTGTTCTTTCATGAGACGACGGAAGCCCTCTTCATCAACTTTCAAGCCGGTCTCAGATGCCATTTCTAGAGTCAGATCAAAAGGGAATCCATATGTATCGTGAAGCTTGAAAGCAGTATCGCCGGTTAATGTGGCGCTCTTAGAACTCTTTGCGTCAACCGAAGCTAAATCAAAGATCTGCGTTCCGCTTTTCAACGTCGACAGGAATGAATCTTCTTCTGCTTGCGTAACTTCGATTAGGCGACTGCTCTTGTCCAGCAACTCTGGATACTGGGGTGACATAGCGCCAATTGCCGCCATTAAGAGCTCTTTAGAGTTGTGATCAGGTGCCCCGAGAATTCGCATATTGCGAATAGTTCGGCGCATCATTCGCCGCAGCACATAGCCACGGCCTTCATTTCCAGGCAAAACTCCATCGCCTATGAGCATCATTGATGTCCGGGCATGGTCTGCGACTACTCGAAGTGAAACATCGCTCTTGGCATCTTTGCCATATGTGACGCCAGCAAGCTCGGAGGCCTTGGAGAGAATCTGCATCGTGGTATCAATTTCGTAGATATTTTCGACTCCCTGAAGCAACGCAGCCGTACGCTCTAGCCCAAGACCGGTATCAATATTCTTAGCTGGAAGTTCCCCAATAATTGGATAATCATCTTTAGAGCCGCCGTCGGCACGGATGTTTTGCATGAAGACGAGATTCCAGACTTCAAGGTAGCGATCCTCGTCGGCTATCGGGCCACCTTCGCGACCATACGCTGGTCCACGGTCATAATAAATCTCTGAGCAAGGTCCGCACGGTCCAGCAACGCCCATCGACCAGAAGTTATCTGCCATTCCACGACGCTGAATTCGCTCTTTAGGAACGCCTACCTTCTTATGCCAAATATCTGCTGCTTCATCGTCATTGAGATAAACGGTGACCCAGAGCTTCTCCTCTGGAAAGCCAAAACCGCCATCGCTGATCGGTTTAGTTAAAAGTTCCCATGCCATCGTAATTGCGCCCTCTTTGAAGTAATCTCCAAAAGAGAAATTTCCACACATTTGAAAGAATGAGGCGTGTCGAGTGGTCTTGCCGACCTCGTCGATATCCAAGGTGCGTACGCACTTCTGTACAGATGTAGCACGCGCATACGGAGCTTTTACCTCGCCGAGGAAGTAAGGCTTAAAAGGAACCATTCCAGCATTTACAAGGAGGAGATTTGGATCATCAGCAATCAACGAGGCAGAAGGGACGACAGTGTGTTTCAGCCCCAGGGCATTGTCGGACTCGAAGAAGCGCAGCCAACGCGCTCTGATTTCTGCAGATTCCACCGACTACTCGTGCTCGCGATCATCGCGTCCGAATTTTTTACCAGCGAAGGCCCCTACGAGAGTTCCAATCACTTTGAGAAAGCCGGAGTTCTTCTCAATCAATGAGGTGATCGAACCGGTAACTTTCTCTGTGAAATTTTCCGCTGTTGACACGATGCGATTAACGCTCTTGATGGTCTTCTGGACCTCGTCTATCAAATTGCCGACCCGGATGACCGCATAGCCCAAGGCAAAGGCAATCACCAATAGCGAACAAGCCGCAATGATTGTCGCAATTCCTCCGGGACCCATGTGTATTAGCCTACCTGAACTTCAAGGTCAGAGCGGTAAATTAATCCTTTTCGGGCACGTAGTCGACGGCAGCTTCTTTGCGCTGCGCCGGGGTGATCGGCGTTGGGGCGCCGGTAAGCGGATCTCCGCCACTGGCAGTCTTAGGGAAAGCAATCACTTCGCGAATTGACTCAGCTCCCGTGAGTAGGGCGCATAGGCGATCCATGCCGATAGCTATCCCGCCATGCGGAGGCGGACCGTAATTGAATGCTTCTAGGAGGAAACCAAACTTACTCTTAGCCTCTTCGGGAGTTAGCCCGATCACATCAAAGACGCGTTGCTGCATCTCGCGCTTGTGAATACGAATCGATCCACCGCCGATCTCATTGCCATTGAGCACGATGTCGTAGGCATATGCAAGTGCGCCGCCAGGATCCTTATTGAATGTATCTGCAAACTCTGGCTTTGGACCGGTAAATGGATGGTGAACCGCCGTCCAACCCGCTTCTGCATTTTCCACATCGACCGGTTCAAACATGGGTGCATCAACAACCCAGAGAAATTCCCACGTATTAGGTGCAATAAGAGAGCAGCGTTGGGCGATCTCTAGACGAACTGCTCCAAGAAGGGCTTGGGAGGAGCTCTTATTTCCCGCAGCGAAGAAGATTGCATCTCCTGGGGCTGCTCCTGTATGAGCAGCTATACCTGCAGCTTCAGTTACTGAAAGATTCTTAGCAACAGGTCCCGCCAAAGTTCCATCTTCTTGTACCAAAATGTATGCCAAGCCCTTGGCTCCCCGCGCCTTGGCCCAGTCCTGCCAGCCATCTAATTCACGACGTGGAGAACTTGCTCCGCCGGGCATGACAACGGCCCCGACGTAATCAGCCTGGAAGACGCGAAAGGTGGTGCTAGCGAAAAAGTCCTTAACGTCAACTAACTCTTGCCCAAAACGCAGATCTGGCTTGTCGGACCCGAAGCGACGCATCGCCTCTGCATATGTCATCCGGGGAATAGGTCGTGGAATTTGATAACCCACCGTCTTATTGAAAACCTCTTCCAGAATCTCCTCAGCGACCCGCAAAATATCTTCTTGATCAACAAATGACATTTCGATATCTAATTGCGTGAATTCTGGCTGACGATCGGCGCGAAAATCTTCGTCGCGGAAACAGCGAGCGATCTGATAGTAACGTTCCATACCCGCGACCATAAGTAACTGTTTAAACAATTGCGGAGATTGTGGCAAGGCATACCAACTGCCGGGTTGCAGCCGAACCGGAACCAAGAAATCGCGGGCCCCTTCGGGAGTTGAACGAGTCAAATAGGGAGTTTCAATCTCTAAGAAATCTAGGCGATCCATCACTGTGCGAATGGTGGATGTAACCCGTGAGCGCAGGCGCAAATTCTTGGAAGGACCTTCTCTGCGCAGATCTAAGTATCGATACTTCAGACGAATCTCTTCGCTAATGTTTGAAACATCTCCGCTATCTACAGGAAACGGAAGCGCCGCTGCCTCGCTGAGTACTTCCAGATTCTGGCAATCAATCTCGATAGCTCCAGTTGCGATATTTGGATTTTCATTGCCTTCTGGTCGGACTCTGACAACTCCAGTAATAAGAACACACCATTCAGCCCGTAGGGCACCAGCAATATCATCCTTGATGACAACTTGGACTGCTCCAGATGCATCACGGAGATCGATGAATGCAACGCCGCCATGATCCCGGCGACGAGCAACCCAGCCAGCCAATACAACCGTGGAACCTACATCGGACTTTGAAAGTGATCCAGCATCGTGTGTGCGTAACATATTAAGGGTGCTCTCCAAGGTTTGCGATACGTTCGATTAATTCATTGGCTAAAGCACTAAGAGTAACCGAAGAGGTCGCCCCCGATTTCATCTCTTTGAGAGAGATGACCCCAGAGGAGATTTCATCGACTCCGAGGACGATTGAGTACTTAGCACCGCTCTTATCTGCGGATTTCATCGCTCCCTTGAGCGCCTTATCTCCGAAAGCTAAATCCACGCGAATCCCGCGTTGGCGCAACTGCTCGGCTACGGCCAGAGCTGCATCACCAGTTCCAAGTGGAACTATGTAGAGATCTAGACCTAACCCATCTGGCAGAGAAAGGCCTTCTGCCTCGCGCGCCAAGAGGACTCGATCGATTCCGAGCCCAAAACCAATACCGGACAATTCCTGTCCTCCAAGTTGTGCCATCAACCCGTCATATCGGCCTCCGCCGCCTATTCCCGATTGTGCACCGAGATCGTTGTGAACAAATTCAAATGCCGTGCCGGTGTAATAGTCCAATCCGCGCACCATGCGAGTATTCACTACGAAAGCTATGTCTAGGGCACCTAACAACTCTTTGACCTTGGCAAAATCTGCCGCACTTTCGGAAGTCAAATAATCCATCAACACCGGGGCTTTGCTCATCGCTTCTTTTACCTCGGGGCGTTTGTCATCGAATAGACGTAGCGGATTTATAAGGGCTCGAGCGCTGGTCTCTTCATCAAGGGCGATCGTCGATATGAATACTCGAAGGTCGGTGAGATAGTTCTCTCTAGTCAGGGCATCACCGAGAGAGGTTATTTCAAGGCGATAGTTCTTCAGCCCTAATTGTCGGAATGCACGTTCCGCTACCGCAATCACCTCTACATCAATTCTAGGATCGGCAACCCCGATCGCTTCGATCCCAACCTGGTAGAACTGGCGATATCGACCCGCCTGGGGCCGCTCTGCTCTGAAAAATGCACCGGAGTAATAAACCTTTACTGGAAGTTGGCCTCGATCTAAGTTATGTTCAATAACGGCCCGCATCACGCCAGCTGTTCCTTCAGGCCTCAACGTGATCGAGCGTCCACCGCGATCTTCAAAGGTGTACATCTCCTTGCGAACTACATCGGTTGACTCCCCCACCCCACGGGTAAAGAGTTCGGTATCTTCAAATACCGGAAGTTCCATCAACTGATATCCAGTGACAACGGCGGATTCGATAAGAACGTTCCGCACATAATCAAAGTGGGATGAGCGGTCAGGGACATACTCGCTTACGCCTTTAGGTGCTTGGAACTTCGCCATCAGTCAGCACTCCTTAAGTATCGATCTTGCAAATAGTCATTGTTCTTCCGTTCTCGGCCAATTGTAGTTTCCGGGCCATGCCCTGGGAGCACAATTAGGTCATCATTCAGAGGAAGTATCACATTGCGCAGCGTCTTTTTCATGCTTTCGTTGGAACCCAATCGACTAGTTGTATTTCCAATTGAGTTCCGGAAAAGCACATCTCCACTGATCAAGTACTGGTCGTTGACCACAAAGACCGTGGATCCAGGAGTATGACCTGGCGCATGACGAGCCTTTAGAGTGAAACCCGCAATTTCAATCGAGGTGCCATCGAGCAATTCGCGCACATCAGTCGGCTCATCAAAACTCGTTATGCCCATCTCGTGAAGCAACGGAGCGATCGGTCCGTTGGCGTTTAACAGCCCTAATGGATTGGCTAAAAATTCACGATCTTTCGGGTGAATGTACGTGGCCACGCCATACTTCTCATCAAAGGCATGGACCGAAAAAGTGTGATCTAAATGCCCGTGAGTGACGATGGTGGCGATCGGCTTGAGGTTGTGCCGGGCAATAACATCGCCTATCTGCCCCACAAGGTCTGGGACGGCGATACCTGGGTCGACGATAAAACACTCGGAATTCTCCCCGCTGGCAAAGATCCAACAATTTGTCCCAAAATACTGGGCCTGAACCACCTCAAGAATCACTCAATAGGCCTACTTTTCAACGGTCTGGGGTACCAATTTTCCCAGGTAGATGCTTTAAGGGTACCGTTAAGCCCTGATTAAACCTGATCAGAGGAGTAAACCCGCTCCAAAGCGGGCTTATCCAGAGTCATCCGATAACGGAAAGTGCCTCACCTGGACCGATCCAGTAAAAGCACTCGACGCGCAACCTAAGGAGTACGTCATGTCAGTTCCAGAGAATCTCAGTGCAGCATCAGCGTTAATCGGCGATCCAGCAAAATTCGGTCGCGTAGGTGATGATGGAACAGTTTATGTAACCACTCCTGAAGGTGAACGCGCAGTCGGCTCATACCCTGGCAAGAGCGCCGAAGAAGCCCTTGCATATTTTGTTAGAAAATTTGAATCTCTTGCATCAGAAGTCGCACTTCTTGCCGCCCGTATCAAAAGCGGAGCAATGGTTCCAAGCGATGCACATACAGCTGTAACAAAATTGAAAGAGCAGATCCTCAACCTCAATGGGGTCGGAGATCTTGCGACTCTGGCCAAATCTGTCGATCAGATTCCAGAACTCATAGAAGGTCATAAGGCTGCATACGAAGCTCGCAAGGCCATAGAGAACGCAGCGAAGGAAGCCAAACGCGTCGAAGCAACAGAGATTAAAGAGAAATTGGTAACTGAAGCCGAATCCCTCGCCCTTTCAGAAAGTTGGAAGTCAACCGGGGATCGCTTAAAAACCCTGCTTGATGAGTGGAAAGCCGCGCCACGATTGGATAAGAAAGCAGATGCAGATCTATGGAAGCGTTTTTCCAGCGCCCGTAATAAGTTTGATAAGCGCCGCCGAACCCATTTTGCACAACTCGAAAGCCAGACCGCACTCGTCACTCAGTCAAAAGCTGCCATCATCGAAGAGGCCAAGAAGTTGGCTACTTCCAAAGAGTGGCTCGCGACTGCAAATCGGTTTAAAGAGCTTATGGATGCCTGGAAGGCCGCCGGGCGCGGCAAGAAGAGCGTAGATACTCGTCTCTGGGATGAATTTAAGAGCGCTCAAGATGCCTTCTTTGCGGCGAAGAAAGCCGATTTAGAGAAGCGCCAAGGAACAATGGCCACCAACCTCGCCAAGCGCGAAGAGTTGATTTCACAATTTGAGGCCTTGTTACCGGTGAGCGATGTCAAATCTGCTCGTCATAAATTCCACGATCTTCACGAAAAGTGGGATCGCATTGGAATGACTGAGCGCACAAAACGAGCCGCCCTGGAAGCTCGTCTAGAGAAAGTGCAGATCGAGATTGATTCGCTCCACGAGGAAGTTGCTCGCCGCAGCGATCCGACTGCTATCGCTCATGCCAATACCGTTGTTCAAGGTTTACTCGATGCAATTGAAAATTATGAGAAGCAGGCTACTAAGGCCGAAGCCGCTGGGCAGACTGCCAAAGCCATGGTTGCTCGTGAAGCTGCAGCCGCTCGTAAATCATGGCTCACTGAAGCTCAAAAGGGCTTAGCCGACTTTAAGAAGTAACTTTCAGTTATTCGTAACGCGATAGACGTCGTAGACACCTGCGACGCTGCGAACGGCTGATAGAACGGTATCGAGATGGAGCGCATCTGCCATCTCAAAGGTGAAGCGGGATAAGGCGACGCGATCCTTGCTGGTACTGACCGCGGCATTCAAAATGTTCACATGCTGATCAGAGAGCGTTCTGGTGATATCAGAAAGCAAACCTGAACGATCTAAAGCTTCGACTTGGATATTAACCAGGAATAAGGAACGGGCGCTGTTGTTCCATTTAACCTCAACGATGCGATCTCCTTGGTGTTCCTTGAGATCATTGACATTGATGCAATCTGCGCGGTGAACACTTACACCGCTACCTTTTGTAACAAAGCCCGTTATTTCATCGCCGGGAACCGGCGTGCAGCAACGAGCCAACTTCACGAGCAGATCGCCGGCTCCTTCAACATCAACCCCCGATGAGTTTCGCTTCGAAACGGTGGGGCGACGGAAGAGGTGTTCGATATTATCTTCCGGCTCTTGCGGATCATTTCCAAGCTGATGGGAGAGCTTTTCTACAACTGATGCGGCGGAGACGTGACCATTGCCAACAGAGGCGTACAGGGCTTCAATATCCGGAAAGTGCAAATCATGAGCAAGTTCGAGTATTGCCTGTCCAGCCAAAATCTTTTGCAAAGGCATTCCCGCCTTGCGCATCTGACGAGCAATCGACTCTTGGCCAGCTTCAATAGCCTCTTCTTTTCGTTCCTTCGAGAACCAGGCTTTGATTTTAGATCGTGCGCGTGGAGATTTTACAAAGTTAAGCCAGTCACGACTCGGGGCGGCGTTCAAGCTTTTATTTGTGACGATGTCAACGACATCGCCATTGGTGAGAGCTGACTCCAATGGAATCAACTTTCCATTGACCTTTGCGCCAACGCAGCGATTGCCCACCTCGGTATGGACAGCGTATGCAAAATCCACCGGCGTTGAACCGGCAGGAAGTGCTACTACGCTCCCCTTAGGTGTAAAAACGAATACTTCCGGGGTCCGCAGGTCATAGCGCAATGTGTCAAGAAAATCACCAACATCTTCACTCTCTTGTTGCCACTCATGAAGCTGCTTGAGCCATATGACACCTGGGTCGTTGTCAGCGCTCTTCGCCCCTTTGGTTTTATATTTCCAGTGGGCCGCGATACCAAATTCGGCTCGCGCATGCATATCAGCCGTGCGGATTTGAATTTCAACCGCTTTTCCATTGGGGCCAATCACCGTGGTGTGTAAAGATTGATACAAATTGAATTTAGGCATCGCGATATAGTCTTTAAATCGCCCAGGAATAGGACTCCAGCGAGCGTGGATGGCACCAAGAACTGCGTAACAATCCCGAACATCATCCACAATGACCCGAATGCCTACCAGGTCGTATATCTCTCCAAATTCACGTCCCCGTACAATCATCTTCTGAAAGACACTGTACAAATGTTTCTGCCGACCCTTGATCGTCGCCTTGATTCCCTCGGCTGCTAAATCGCGTGTAATCTGGTCTGTAACTTCACTGGTAAATTTTTCGCGCAGTGGTTGTCTCTCGTTGACAAGTCTTTCGATCTCATCGTATTTTTTCGGCTCCAAGACTTTAAAAGAGAGATCTTCCAATTCCCATTTAATGGCATTCATACCTAGCCGGTGGGCCAAGGGCGCGTATATGTCCAGGGTTTCTCGCGCTTTGCGCGTTGCACTTTCCGGTGAGACGAATTGCCAGGTACGTGCGTTGTGGAGTCGATCGGCCAATTTGATGACCAGAACACGAATATCTTTAGACATCGCGACAACCATCTTGCGAAGGGTTTCTGCCTCTGCGGTGGGGCCATAGGTCAACTTATCTAACTTCGTAACACCATCTACGAGCTCCGCGACTTCATCGCCAAATTCACTCCGCAATGTGTCGAGCGAGTAAGGCGTGTCTTCAACTGTATCGTGAAGCAATGCGGCGGTAATGGTCGCCTGATCCATTCCTAAATCGGCCAGAATTTCCGCTACAGCGACGGGATGAGTTATGTATGGCTCCCCCGATTTACGAACTTGACCGGAATGGGCGTGGCTAGCTACATCAAAAGCGCGCTCTAATTCAGCGCTCTTAAACTCAGGAAGATTGGCGGTAAGAGTTTGGGCAAGAGGAGCTAAAAGCGTGTTCATCGCTTATCACCCCTCTCAATGAAATTTAGCGACGGCTTCTGCGCTTGGGTTGATTACGAGGACCGCGATCGCGGTTCTCCTTCGAGTGCGTAGAAGTAACAATATTCGCAGTGTCAGCAACTCCTGCGATTACGACAACTTCTCCTGGAGCCTGTGGTCCACGCTGCGCTACACGCTTAGCCAACGCCTTCATAGCAGGCTCACGCTCACGCAAGGTAGCCAAGATAGGTGTTGCGATAAAGATGGAGGAATAGGTTCCGGTAGCCAGGCCAATGAAGAGGGCTAAGGAGAGATCTTTCAAAGTTCCCGCACCCAGAAGTCCAGCTCCTACGAAGAGAATCGATGCTACGGGAAGGAGAGCAATCAACGAGGTATTGAAGGAACGTACCAGAGTCTGATTAACCGCGAGGTTGGCAGCTTGAGAATAGGTGTACTTGCCCGTGCTCGTGATCGAACGGGTGTTCTCTCGTACCTTGTCAAAGACGACGACAGTGTCATACAGCGAGTAACCCAGAATCGTCAGGAATCCAATGACGGTCGCCGGAGTAACGTCGAATCCGACGAGAGCGTAAATACCTACCGTGATGAACACGTCATGTAGTACAGCAACAATTGCCGCTTGCGCCATTTTTGGCTCAAATGCAAGGCCTAAGTAAAGCAAAATAACCAGCAAGAATCCGATCAGAGCTTGGATCGCCTTGTGCGTAATGTCTTTGCCCCAAGAAGGTCCGATACTCATTACGTTGATATTGCCAATAGCGACCTTGAAATCTTTAACAATGGCATTTTCAACTGCATCGTTCTGCGCATTGGTCAAAGATTTTGTAGTGATCTGGATCTTGTCGGTTCCGATCTTCTGAACAATCGTCTCAGATGTGATTCCGCTATCGGTTACCGCCTGCTGCCCCATCGCAATTGTTGCGCCAGGAGAGGTCAGCGTAAATTGTGAGCCGCCCTTGAATTCGATACCAAGTTTGAGACCTTGCACGCTCAAAGAGATTGCGGCGATCAGAATTACTATTCCAGAAAGCGCATAAAAGCGGCGACGGTTGCCAATAATGTTGAAGGATTTTTCGCCTCGATAGAGACGTCCACCCATTCCAGATAAACGTGACATTTAAGCGACGTCCTTTCCTGTGACAACACCCAAGCTCTTTGCGGAGAATCCAGATAATCGGTGCCCGCTTGAATAGAAATTCACCCGTGCCAACAACGTGACCAACGGCTTGGTGAAGAAGAAGACCACAAGAAGATCGACGAGGGTTGTTAACCCGAGAGTGAACGCGAAGCCTCGTACATCTCCGACTGCGAAGAAGTAAAGAAGCGCAGAAGCAATCAAGGAGACGGAGTCGGCCACAATGATCGTGCGTTTTGCACGCGTCCAGCCGGTATCAACAGCTGTTCGCAGCGATCGACCATCGCGTACTTCATCGCGCAAGCGTTCAAAGTAAACGATAAATGAGTCGGCGGTGATACCGATGGAGACGATCGCTCCAGCGATGCCAGCCAGCGATAGAGAAAATCCAATCCACTTCCCCAAGAGCAGGAAGAGGAGGTATGTGATTCCACCAGCTACCGAGAGGGAACCAACGCTTACAACGCCAAGCCCGCGATAGTAGAAGACTGAGTACAGAACCACGAGGATCAAACCGAGTAGTCCGGCGAGCAGTCCATCATGTAATTGGTTAGCGCCAAGTGTTGGTGAAACTTGCTCAACATTGCCACGATCGAAGGCGAGTGGAAGAGCGCCGTACTTTAGTACGTTTGCCAGATCCGAAGCTTGGAGTTGAGTGAAGTTTCCAGTGATCTGCGCATTTCCGCCAGTAATCGCCTGATTGATCTGTGGAGAGGTATAGACCAATCCATCGAGAACAACGGCAACCTGATTCTGCGGAGAAGGCAACTTTGTAACGCGAGTAGTAATCGCACCGAATTTGGTTGTACCCGATCCGGTGAAGTTCAGAAGGACCATCCATCCATTTCCATTTGTCTGATCCAGGTTTGCGCTAGCAGATGCCACATCAGTTCCGACTACTTCGGCCGGTCCAAGGATATATTTGCCGCTTCCATCGCGATTACAAGCAACTAAAGGCGAACTTGGATCATCGATATTTCCACCTTGGCGATTTGCAGCCTTGGTGCAATCCAGTAGACCAAATTTTGTATTGAGATCTGCGCTCACCCCCGTAGGAAACGTTGGGGTAACAGCTGCAGGTGTAGAGGCCTTTGGAGTAGGAGTCGCCTTCGCTCCTGGCTTTGGAACAGTAACTGTCGTAGTTGAAGTAGATGATGTAGAAGTCGTTTTCGCGCTAGCTGCGCCCACTGCATATACCTGGCGGAAGCGAAGCTCTGCGGTCTGGCCAACTAGATCAACAATCCGAGTTCCGGTATCGCCGGGGACAGAAATAACAATCTGCTGATTGTTTCCGGTTCCTTGTGATGTCACTTGGCTCTCGGCTACGCCAAGAGAGTTGACGCGTTGGCGAATGATCGCCACTGCTTGCGTGATCGCCGCAGAAGAGACACTCCCACCCTTAGCAACACGAGGTTGCAAGGTCACGCTGGTTCCTCCGCGAAGGTCTAACCCGAGTTTTACCTTGTCATTCTGGATCAAGGCCAGAGCGCTAAAGGCGACCAAAATGATGGCCAGGATGGCAAGGGTTCGTCCGGGCTTCGCCTGGGACTTAATGGATTTGGAAATGTTGGCAGACATAAGACGCAAGTCTAGGCATCAAGCGGTGGCATGTCGAAAATGCCGAGCTCTGCCTGCGGCGGCGTCAGCCCCAGGTGGGCCCATCCAGAAGCCGTCGCCATCCTCCCGCGCGGAGTTCGAGCCAATAGCCCTTTGCGCAGCAAAAATGGCTCTGCAAGGCCCTCAAGGGTCTCTGCCTCTTCGCCCATCGACATCGCCAGGGTGGTCAGACCCACTGGACCTCCGTTGAACTTCTTAATGAGAATTTCCAGCAAGGTGCGGTCGAGGCGATCTAATCCAATTAAGTCCACCTCATACATTTCTAAAGCAGATTGGGCAGCGGCTAGATCTATCTCGCCATTGCCATGAACTTCGGCATAGTCGCGCACTCGGCGCAGGAGGCGATTGGCGACGCGTGGGGTACCGCGCGAGCGAGAGCCAATCTCATCAATAGCATCTTCATCAATAGGAACCTGGATGAGCGCTGCGCTGCGTCGAACAATTGTCGAAAGTTCGCTCTCTGCATAAAAATCTAATTGTGCTGTAAATCCGAAGCGATCACGTAAAGGGCTTGGCAATAGGCCAGCGCGAGTGGTTGCACCTATGAGAGTGAAGTGCGGCAATGTAAGTGGGATTGCTGTGGCTCCCGCTCCCTTGCCGACAACAACATCGACGCGGAAATCTTCCATTGCCATGTAAAGCAGCTCTTCGGCGGGGCGAGACATTCTGTGAATCTCGTCGAGGAAGAGAATCTCACCTTCTACCAGCGAAGAGAGGATGGAAGCTAAATCCCCAGCATGTTGGATTGCCGGACCGCTGGTAATTCTGATCGGAGCGCCCATCTCCGTGGCAATGATCATGGCTAGTGTGGTTTTGCCTAAACCAGGAGGGCCCGAAAGCAAGATGTGATCCGCTGGTGTCTTACGTGAACGAGCCGCGGTGAGTAGAAGATTTATCTGAGCAGCGACTCGTTGCTGACCGACAAACTCACCTAGATTCTTAGGGCGGAGCGCTAATTCCTGTACGCGTTCTGCATCATCAGAATAATCGCTCACCAACGAATCGCTCATCGTTGAACCCCGCCAGCAAGTGCGGCGCGGAGCAAGTCGCCTATGGGTTCCGCTGCAACATCTTTATATTGTGCTGAGAGTTGATCAATTCGATCTTGCGTCTCACGGGCAGTGAAACCAAGTCCAATGAGTGCGCTCGTAATCTGATCGCGCCAACTACCTAGAGTCGACATCTCCCCCGCCTCAAAATTATCAACCTTTTCGCGCAATTCCAGAACAAGACGTTGTGCACCCTTCTTGCCCAAACCAGGAATACGTTCCAAAATTTCTGTCTGCCCATTCTTGATAGCGCTTACGATTTCGACTGTCTCATAAATATTGAGCGCCGACTGCGCAACTTTTGGTCCAATTCCGGTAACGGTTTGGAGTAGTTCGAATATCTCACGGGCGGCATGGCTTTCAAAACCATAGAGAGTCAGCGCATCTTCCCGAACCACTAAAACGGTCTGCAGGGAGGTTGTGGTCCCGACAGTAAATGTTGCAGCGATTCGTGGAGATACGTTGACCAGCAACCCAACCCCACCTACTTCGATGACAACATTTCCTGATCGAACCGACTTGATAGTCCCAGTTAAAGAGGCGATCACTTCGTTGCCGCCTTCGCTTCGCGAGCACGTAATCGCTCTTTCTCGTTAGCTAAAGCTATCTGTATTTTGGAATCGCCGACGCCGCGCCAATGGTGGCAGATTGCAAGGGCGAGAGCATCGGTACTGTCTACGGGTTTTGGAATCGAATCAAGGCGCAGCAATTTCTGAACCATCATCGCAACTTGCTTCTTGTCCGCACGACCCGAACCGGTCACTGCGGCCTTCACCTCTGATGGGGTGTGCATCGCGACTGGAATTCCAGCTTTTGCGGCTAGTAGAAGCGCTACCCCAGCGGCTTGTCCGGTTGCCATAGCGGTTCGAACATTGAGTTGCGAAAAGACTCTTTCAACGGCAATTACATCTGGTTGAGCTCGAATTATCCACTCTGAAATCTGTACTTCCAGCTCCATTAATCGTGCCTCTAATGGAGCGCCAACAGTAGTGCGAATGATTCCTACATCCACCATGGTGAGAATCTGAGAGCCATTACTTTCGACAACGCCGAGGCCACAGCGGGTTAAACCCGGATCGATCCCCAGCACTCTCATGCAGGTAAGCCTATTCGCCGAGGCTAGCCATTACCTCGTCAGACACATCAAAGTTGCCATACACATTCTGTACATCGTCTAGCTCCTCAATAGCATCTATGAGGTTGAAGACTTTTGTTGCCGTTTCGGCATCGAGCGGCACAGAGAGGGTGGGAAGAAAGGAAGTGTCAGCTGACTCATAATCCAGACCAGCACCTTGCAGGGCGGTACGAACCGCCACTAAATCGCTTGGCTCTGAAACAATTTCGAAGGAATCTCCCAGATCGTTTACCTCTTCGCAGCCGGCATCGAGGACTACTTCTAAGATCCGATCTTCGGTGACCCCAGCAACTTTATTTACCAGAACTACGCCCTTGCGATTGAACATGTAAGAGACGGACCCTGGATCTGCCATCGTTCCGCCGTTCCGTGTCACTGCCACGCGTACTTCAGAGGCGGCACGGTTGCGACTATCAGTAAGACACTCAATCATAAGAGCAACGCCGCCCGGCGCATAACCTTCATACATAATTGTCTGCCAATCAGCGCCACCTGATTCCAAACCTCCACCGCGCTTTACTGCACGTTCAATATTGTCGGCAGGCATAGAGTTCTTCTTGGCTTTAGCAATCGCATCAAAGAGAGTTGGGTTGCCATCGATATCAGGTCCACCATTGCGCGCCGCAATTTCAATCGACTTAATAAGCTTTGCGAAATTCTTAGCACGGCGGGAATCGATTACCGCCTTCTTGTGCTTTGTCGTTGCCCACTTGGAATGGCCTGACATTTAATTCACCAACCTTGCTCTCACGAATATGGATCACCGCGCATTGTTACGCGACAACCGTCTTGCAAACGCTCTCGATAAAGTATCGATGAACCCGCATATCTCCCGTTATTTCCGGGTGGAATGAAGTCGCTAGCAAGTTCCCTTGCCGGACCGCAACAGGGTGCAATTCTCCATTAATTTCCACGGAAGCCAAAACTTCGACACCCGATCCGACCGCTTCGACCCAGGGAGCCCTGATAAAAATTGCGCGTATCGGCGGGGCAGTAATTCCAACCATATTCAGATCGACCTCAAAAGAGTCCACCTGACGCCCAAAAGCATTCCTTCTAACCGTAATATCGATGCCACCGAAGCTCTCTTGGCCATGCATAGCGCCTTCAATCCGATCAGCCAGCAGAATCATTCCGGCGCACGAACCATAAGTCGGCATCCCAGCGCGAATTCGCTCTGAGATGCGATCGAAGAGCCCAAAAGTGCGAGCCAACTTGGCGATCGTTGTCGATTCTCCCCCTGGGAGTACTAGGGCATCGATCGAATTAATTTCTTCCAGAGTTTTGACGGCTACTGCATCAACACCACACTCCGCTAGGGCAAGAAGGTGCTCTCGGAAATCCCCTTGCAGCGCTAAAACTCCAACCAACATAGAAAGTGGGCGGTCTTACCAGCCGCGCTCAGCCAAACGATGTGGAACAGGAATATCAGCGACGTTGATGCCGACCATAGCATCCCCGAGTCCGCGAGATACATCGGCAATAACCTTTGCATCAGTGAAATATGTAACTGCTTTCACGCATGCGCTCGCTCGTGCAGCTGGATTGCCCGACTTAAAGATTCCAGAACCTACGAATACTCCATCTGCTCCGAGTTGCATCATCATCGCAGCGTCAGCAGGCGTTGCAATTCCACCGGCGGTGAAGAGCACAACTGGAAGCTTTCCGCTTTGAGCTACTTCTTTTACCAAGTCGTATGGAGCAGATAGTTCCTTCGCGGCCACATACAGTTCATCTTCGCGCATGTTGGAGAGGCGACGAATCTCTTGCGAGATCTTTCGCATGTGAGTTGTTGCGTTCGAAACATCCCCAGTTCCGGCTTCGCCCTTAGAGCGGATCATGGCAGCGCCTTCGTTAATTCGACGTAGAGCCTCTCCTAGATTTGTAGCACCGCAAACAAAGGGAACAGTGAAGTTCCACTTGTCGATGTGATTCTCGTAGTCAGCGGGAGTCAAAACTTCAGATTCATCGATGTAATCGACGCCCAGGCTCTGCAAGATCTGAGCTTCTACAAAGTGGCCAATTCGAGCCTTAGCCATCACTGGGATGGAGACCGCTGCTTGAATCTTTTCGATCATGTCAGGATCAGACATGCGTGCGACGCCACCTTGTGCTCGAATATCTGCAGGAACTCGCTCGAGTGCCATGACGGCGACAGCGCCCGCATCTTCGGCAATCTTCGCCTGTTCAACATTGACCACGTCCATGATGACGCCGCCCTTAAGCATCTCTGCCATACCGCGCTTTACGCGTCCAGTACCGGTTACCTTCTGGGTGCTATCAGACATGTCATCTCCTCGTACGCTTTATTGCCCTCTTGGGCGGCTACCCCTGGGGGCAAGAGTTCAAGTCTACTTTGAAGCGGAGGGTGTTGGAGTACTAAGCGCTGGAAGGACGAATACTGGCTGCTGGTCGGTGAGGGCGATCCAGACCTGGCCTACGGGTAGGTATGCAGGCGAACCATCCTTGAGCGTCCAAGTAGTCGGTTCGGTGGCATTGACTCGGTTCCAGAAGACAGGAATTTCCTGGCCATCGCGCAAGAGAAAGCCGGAACCCGATCCGATGGTGTTGCTAAAAGGTGTATAACTTCCCAACTTATCGTGGTAAGTCGAAGGAGTAATGCTGACCTCTTGAATTAAAAGGGTCGGAGAGCCAAGTTGAGCGCCATCGGCGGCCACATCCAGGGCTCCGTTGTAATACATCTGCCACTTCTGTGTGCCAGATGACCAGACTGCTTTGTACCGAGCAGCAGGCCACTTCAGTTCGACGCTCTTAATCACTTGGCCCCCGACGGGAAGCGGACCGAATTTCCAGCCAACCGACTTTGCCGTCACGATGCTTCGGTGTTCCACGTTAATAGATTTATTGAGAAGCGCTTTGGGATCCACAACCATATCGGTTGGAGCAGAGCGCGAAGGATCTCGTGAGTAAATGGATGCTGGCTCGGTGTCGGCACCAATATCTTCGATATTGGAGGCACGTAAAACTGGTAAGAATTTAGATTGCGCACCGCTATAGGCCATGCCAACTCGACCATAGTTCGCCATGAGATCGATATCGCTTATTCGGGCCGAACGGATCGGGCCAATCTTTGCAGGCAAGGTATTGCTAAAAATAGCGGCCAATCGAGTCAGTCCGCCTTCTACCTGTTCAATGTAAATCACATCGGCGCTATCCAAGCCGATCTGCGGGTGCGCCTGTCGAGTGTCATCAATCTTGACGAAAAGAACCGGACCGTTGATTCCTGGCAAACCCGTCAAAGCATTGGTAGAGACGACTTTTGGATATTTGGTTGCACTAGTAGAGGAAGAGCCGCAGCTAGTTAGTAAGAGAAGAGAAGCTGTTGCTACGGTGGCGGTGAGAAATTTTGTCCAACGGTTTATCACAGAGAATCCTCTTCGAATGAGTAGATCTTTGGCAGCTTTGCCTTACCGGCAAGATGAAAGAGCCGATAGATGGGACGGGAACGTAATTTTGCCACGGAATTGACTGCTTCTAAATGAATAGCGACAGCGAGTGTGATCTTCTCTGTCAGCGTCGTAAGTTCGGATAGGAGTGGAAGAAATATTGATAGCTCGCCACTATCCGCTGACTCTCTTAGAAATTTAAGAGATTGCGAGAGCGAACGTTCGGCATCATTTCTATTACTGATCGCCTCCTCGCGACTGACATAGGCCGATTGGGTGAGGATTAAATCTGTGGCGGGGTCGAGATCGGTCTGGTGAGAAATTTCCAAGGCCAGGGCTGCTCGACGCTGCAGAAGCGCATCGAGATGCTCCCACGATGTTTCAACACGGTGATGCAAGCGATCTAGACGAGAAGCAGAAAACGACAAATACCAACCAAAGAGAATAACCACGAACGCGACAAGTACAAGAGTCATCAGGGCCTGCCCTTCTTATAACTGGCATTTTCAGAGCCAACAGCAACTTTTCCTTGGCCCGTCATTGCGACTTCGTAGACGCTCATTATCTGGGACGCGACGCTCCCCCAGTCGAAACGAATCGCCGAAAGCAAACCATTCTCAGAAAGTTGATGCAATCGCGCAGAATCGCGGAGTAATTCAATGACTCTCTTAGCTAAATCATTGGAATCTTCCGAAACGAAGTTCACGCCGCTTGCTCCTTGACTCAGCAGATCAACGAATGCCTGAATATCACTCGCCAAAACTGGAGTCCCGGAAGCCATCGCTTCGGCGAGAATAATTCCAAAGGATTCGCCACCTGTATTTGGGGCGATATATAAATCAATAGCAGAGAAGAATTCCACCTTCTCTGGCTCGGAGAGTCTGCCCAAGAAAGTGATGTGCTTGGCAACTTGCGAATCAATTTTTGAGAGGACTTTCTCTGGATCTCCTGGACCAGCAATGACTAGCTCTAACGCGGGTAGCGCTTTCAGGATCTTTGGCAGCGCCTCTAAAAGTAGTGGAAGCCCCTTGCGAGTCTCTTCAAACCTGCCAAGAAAACCGATACGCAAAGGGGTATCTATCTCTTTTACTCTTCCCACCCCTGCCAGGTTGAAACGCGCATAGTCGATCCCGTTAGGAATCACCACTGCCTCTGTTCCATAGAGATTGTTTAACGTGGCTTGCGCCATTTCGCTGACAGCAATTCGAGCACTCAATTTTTCGATCATGGGTTCGATCAGCGGACCTACTGAAGAGATCGCGCGCATCTTTGGAGTTGAGGCGTGGAATGTTCCAACCATCGCGCCCTCTGCTGCCCAGCATGCCAGTAGTGAAATGGATGGGATTCCAGGTTCGTGCATATGAAGCACATCGAAATCTCCCTGCGCAATCCATTGCCGAACCCGCGAGGCCGCAATAGGCCCGAAAAGTACCCGAGCAACGGAACCATTGAATGGAATGGGAACGGGTCGTCCTGCATTGACGAGCCAAGAATCGGTGATTGTCTCTTCATCGCTTACTGGAGCGATAACTGAAACGTAATGGCCTTGTTCAATAAAATGCTCTGCCAGCTCTCTGATGTGCATCTGCACTCCGCCGGGAACGTCCCATCCATATGGGCAGACCATTCCAATCCGCAGCGGCTTATTCATCAATCACGCTCCTTGAAATCGCCATCAACCCAGATGCGCTGCAGCATGTGCCAATCACTCAGATGGTTGATGAGATGGCCCTCAAGCCTAGTTGCCGACTCTTGAATCATGCTTGCAACTTTTTCCTGGGTGGATCCACCCTTAGGAATTTGGATTGCAGGTTCGAAGTAAATTTCTATACCAGTATCGATATACCTAACGAATGCCGTCAGAAGTGGAGCACCCGTTTTGATAGAGAGGACTGCTGGGCCAGCGGGCATACGTGCTGGGTGTCCAAAGAAAGTCACATCCACGCCGTTCCGCGAAAGATCTCGATCTGCAACGAGCGCAATCAGTCGTCCCTGGCGGAGTCTTTGCGATAGTAATGCAAGCGAACGAGCACTGGCATCCAGTACTTCCATACCGAGAGACTCTCGATATGCCAAAAATTTCTTGAACAATCGCTCTGGCTCAAGGTGTTCGGCGACGGTCACAACTGGAGCGCCTGTTTCACAATAGTAAGCGCCTGCACGATCCCAGTTGCCTGCATGCGGTAATGAGACGATGGCTCCCTTGCCGGCAGCCAGCGCATCGCGCAACAAATGGTCATTGATCACCGTAGTACTTCCGACAATGTCTTCGCTTGACCAGAGCGGAAGTCTGAAGGTGTCACACCAGTAACGTAGATAGGAACGCATCCCCGCCTTAACTGTTGCCTCTAGCTCTGGTTCAACTAAATCGGGACGAACTCGCAGATAATTAGAGCGCAGTCGCTGGACCGCCACAGGATTTCGTCTAGTAATTTGGTCTGCGATCCAATCCATAAGAGCATAGGCACGGCGCTCTGAAATGAGCCCTAAAAACTTCCACGCCGAAAAATATGCAAGATATGTGAAAGACATCGTCACGCACTCAACGTTGCACGATAGACAATCAACAATCTTTCCCCGATGGTATAAACACTGGCAACGGCAAGCAGCCACACGCCAACCGCCAAAATATACGGAACACCAAAGCCGGCAATCCAAGTTGCGAGAAATATAATCATTAATCTTTCAGTGCGTTCGGCGAGTCCGCCATTACATGCAATCCCCAACCCTTCGGCCCGAGCTTTGATATAAGAAACCAACCCCCCAGCGACAAGAGCAATGATCAACACTGGCACTAAACGATCGTGACTCTTCATTAGGAAGTAGGCGATCGAACCGAGCACGGCAGCATCTGAAATACGATCCAACGTGGAATCCAAGAGCGCTCCCCAGGTCGATCCACCCGAATCCGACAAACGAGCAAGAGTTCCATCGAAGAGATCAAAGAGTACGAAGAAGAGCGTGGTCGCAGTTCCCCAGAGATAACTACCTCTACTGAAAAATACGAGCGCACTAACGCTGGCTCCCAGGCCACCGATCGCGCTGAGCAGATTTGCCGTAACGCCGCGGGTCAGCAACCATCCGCAGAACGGGGTTATAACCCGTGTCACGGGTGCTTTGATCGAAGCCGAAATCACGATTACATCGTAGGCTCGGATACTGTGCCAGACCTAATTAGTACTCATAAAATCGCGATCGTGGGCGGCAAATCGGCGCAGTTGGCGGTTGAATTGGGCGTAGCCACGAGTGAACTTGAAGTTTGCGACCTGGCTCTCTTCCTGGTCAGCGCTAACGATGGAATCGTCTCAGCGGACCTAGAAAGATGGCGGCTAGCTCGCGAGCTATATATTCCCTCTCTCGTCATCATCTGTGACTTGGGAGCTAGCGAGATCGACTTCGAAGATATGACTGCGATTGCCAGCAAGATGCTCGATCCTGTCGTGACTCCGTATCTAGTTCTGCATAGTGATGAAGGAGCACCCGCTGCACTGATTCATTTAGAAAATCTTGAAGTCATCGATTATTCCGGGGAGACAAGAGTTCTTCGCCCAGCAGACCCCGAGCACATTGAACTTGTCGCCCAGTTCCGCGCCGAGTACCTGGAAGATATCGAGGATGCCGGTGAAGATAGCTTCGCCGCGGGCCTGCTCTTCCCCGCACTTCCTTGGATCGAGGGAACGAGAATCGGCTTAGATCAAATTATAGAATTCTTAAATCAGGTTCCAATTATTAGCTAAAGCATCTCGCGTCTCTTGCAATAATTGGGGCATCACCTTTGTCTGTCCAATGACCGGCATGAAATTCGAATCGCCACCCCAACGAGGTACAACGTGTTGATGGATGTGTCCTGGAATTCCTGCTCCGGAAACCGAACCTTGATTGAGCCCCACATTAAAACCAGAGGGATTCGCAACTTTACGTAATACCTTCATGGCATGTGCAGACATTGCAAAGATCTCGTTGCGCTCTTGGTCCGTCAGTTCTGTCAGATCTGAAACGTGCCTATAGGCACAGATTAAAACGTGTCCTGCGTTGTAAGGGTAAAGATTCATCACCACATAGGCCGTGGTTCCGCGCACGACGATCAAAGCTTCGACATCGTCCATCGTTGGAATCCGGCAGAACGGACAGGGCACTTCATTACCTGGAAGAGGTCGATTTTCGCCCGAGAGGTAGGAGATGCGATGTGGAGCCCATAGCCTGGACCACGAATCGGGCATTCCTGCCCCTCCAGTTATTTGCTCATCCATGGCAATTAAATCTGAATGCGGTTAGAGACGGCGGCTGAAATTTCAGCAATGGCATCAGCGATGGAGATTCCGTTTTTCTGATCACCGTTGCGATAACGGAAGGAAATAGCTCCATTGTTCTGATCTTCTTCCCCTGCAATCATCATGAAAGGGATCTTCTCTAACTGCGCATTGCGTACCTTTTTCTGCATGCGATCATCAGATGTGTCGACATCAACACGTATTCCTGCTTTTCGCATCGATGCAGCTATCTCTTGAAGATAAGGCAGAAAGGCTTCGGCCACGGGAATTCCGCGGACTTGAACTGGCGCCAACCAAGGAGGGAATGCTCCTGCGTAATGTTCTGTAAGAACGCCAAAGAATCGTTCGATCGAGCCGAAGAGGGCCCGGTGAATCATCACCGGCTGTTGGCGTGATCCGTCGGAGGATTGATATTCCAAATCGAACCTTTGAGGAAGTTGGAAATCGACTTGTATTGTGGACATTTGCCAAGTGCGACCGATCGCATCCTTTGCCTGCACAGAAATCTTCGGACCATAGAAGGCTGCGCCTTCAGGGTCAAGCACTAGATCGAGGTTCTGCTTTTCGGCGGCTTGGCGCAGTGCTTCAGTTGCCTCAACCCACGCTTCATCAGATCCAACAGACTTTTGGGGGTTGCGAGTAGAGAGCTCTAGGTAAAAGTCGTTCAGACCATAATCTCGCAACAAATTCAGCACGAATGTGAGAAGGGAATCGAGTTCTCCCATCATCTGATCTTTGGTGCAATAAATGTGGGCATCGTCTTGGGTAAAGCCGCGGGCTCGGGTCAGACCGTGGATTACGCCAGATTTCTCATAGCGATAGACCGTTCCAAATTCGAAGAGTCGAAGCGGGAGTTCACGGTAGGAACGACTGTTGGACTTGTATATCAAATTGTGAAATGGGCAGTTCATAGGTTTCATGTAGTACTTCTGCCCTTGACGCTTTACCGTGCCGTCAGCGTGCAACTCTTCATCCATGACCATCGGCGGATACATGCCTTCGGAGTACCAATCCAAGTGTCCGGAAGTTTCAAAGAGCGTCGCTTTGGTTAAGTGAGGCGAATAAACAAACTGGTAACCCTCTTCTTCATGGCGACGACGAGAATAATCTTCCATCGCCCGGCGAATAATCCCGCCCTTGGGGTGAAAGACCGCTAGACCAGATCCGATCTCTTCTGGAAATGAGAAAAGGTCTAACTCGCTACCGAGGCGACGATGATCGCGCTTCTCGGCTTCAATCAATAATTCGAGATATGCATCTAGCTGCTCTTGGGCAGGCCACGCTGTTCCGTAAATGCGCTGCAGCATCGGGTTCTTCTCTGATGCGCGCCAATAGGCACCAGCAGATCGCATCAATTTAAATGCGGGAATGTGTTTCGTCGAAGGCAGATGAGGGCCGCGGCAGAGATCTTTCCACACAGGTGCGCCATCTCGTCCGAGATTGTCATAGATGGTTAGCTCTTTTCCGCCTACTTCAACGGATGATTCATCATCACCACTTTTGAGTCCGACGAGTTCGCACTTGTAAGGTTCTTTAGCAAGTTCAGCAAGAGCCTCTGCCTCTGTGACTACACGACGCCTAAAGCGCTGACCAGCTTTGACGATCTTGCGCATGGCAGATTCAAGTTTTTCTAGATCTTCAGGAGTAAAAGGTTTTAAAGGATCGAAGTCATAGTAGAAGCCATCCTTAATAGGAGGTCCAATCCCGAGTTTGGTCTCTGGGAATACCTCTTGTACAGCCTGCGCTAAAACGTGGGCGGTCGAGTGGCGAAGTACGGCTAACCCTTCGGGTGATCCAATTTCAATAGCTTCAACCGTGTCGCCAGCGCGAAGTTCGGTCCAGAGATCTCGTAACTCCCCATTCACCCGACAAACCACAACCGAGGTACGGTCAGCGAAGAGTTGGGTCGGTCGTTGATCGGACTCGATCTCTCGAGTTACACCATCTACAGTGATAGAAATGAGTGAAGACATGGACTCAGCCTACCGAATCTGATTGCGCCTCACTCCATAATGCCTCGTAGATCAATTCACTTTCAAGACCTACCACCAATTTCCGCTCCCCCAAGATCTCGACCGGAGTGGAAATACGCAGGCTCGATAGGGCGACCATAGATTCCACATCGGCTAGATCGAGTCGGGTAATTTCTCGTTCAACAGCCAGACCCTTATCAAGGGCGATCCCCCTCATAATCCCGGGAAGAACGCCGCTACTTAGAGCAGGCGTGAACCAATTTCCACCAATCCGGAAGAGGTAATTACATGTAGCGCCTTCGCCAACAACTCCTTTGTCGTCAATCAGGAGGAGCTCATCAAAGCCCTCAAAGTGCGCAGATCGCAAAATATCGAGATTGCGCCAATACGGAAATGCTTTATGTGGGCCTATCCCGGCTACCAACTGTTGTTCAACTATGCCCACTTTGAGTGGCTTGGAATTCCTGGTGTAGGCACCTATGGAGAGTGAAAACTGGGAACCGAAAGAGAGCCTCAAGCGGGCGGAAGGGAAGCGGGCCAGGTAACCGATCGCTGTACGTATTGAT
>CAIUIT010000081.1 GCA_903899375.1 uncultured Actinomycetes bacterium | reverse complement strand
TTGAAATTCTTGATTGTGCCTTCGATTGCGGCTAGAAAATCTTCCGCGCTGCCAATGTCATTTACTGCGTGAATAGTGCTCAATTTGCTCCGTAGGGATAGAAAGTAGAAGGTGGTAAATATCGCACGGTGTGCGAGAGGCTAAGGGTACTTACGCTCAGATTAAAGTTCAAACCGGGTATCTAGAAGGCGGGCTAGAATGCTCTCTGTGCGGGCATATTGGGCGATTTTACGTAATCCAAGAGCGCTAGCGATGATGCTGGCAGCTTTCCCAGCCCGTCTTGCCTACGGCATGGTTGGCCTCGATATTTACTTCAAAGTCCACGATGACACCCACTCCATCGCACTCGCCGGTCTAGCAGCGGGAGTAAATGGAGTCGTGGGCTCGCTGAGCACCGGGCTACGCGCAGCTGCGATTGATCGGATGGGGTTAAAAATCCCACTGCGAGTCTTTGTGCCAGGTTATGCCATTGCCCTTGCCTCGCTCTCGGCCTGCCACGGCGCCACACTCTTGATCGTCTTCGCTGGAATCCTTGGTTTCACCGCTCCCCCTATCAATCTCTCGGTACGCCCCATGTGGCGCACTGCCGTTCCAGAAGATCAATATCGAACTGCTATCGCAATCGATACCGCATCCATGAATCTCGGCGTCGTGCTTGGACCAGCTCTTGCAACGACGCTTGCACTCTCTAGTCATCCAGCGAGCGGACTAATAGCCACGGCTTGCTTAATATTCATTGGTGGGATTGCGCTTTCTTCCCTTAAGTTCAGCAAGGAATGGCGTCCTGAAAAACGTGAGCGTGGTGGGCAGACTCTCCTCAAGACCCCAGGGTTTAGATTATTGATGGCCGAAGGTGTCCTCATTGGTTTTGGTACTGGTACATATCAGATTGCCATTCCAGCCATTAGTTCTCTGCACAATCAACCGCAATTTGCTGGCCTCGCATTTGGAACCACCGCTGCACTTTCCATCTTCGGAAGTCTCATCGCAGGTTCACTTGGTCGGCATATCGCGCCGGTTAAAGGCTTTCGAATTATCTATCTCTTCTGGTTTCTCACAACCCTTCCTTTTGCCTTTGTGAATCCAGGCTGGTCGCTCTTAGTTGTTTTATCTCTCTTTGGCTTTATTGGAGGTGCCGAGCAGGTTTTCTACTTAGAACAACTTGAAGTAATTCGGCCGTATGGCAGTGGGGCCGCCGCAATTGGTTGGCTTTGGACCACCGAGGGAACATTTGGAGCGCTTGGACAATCAAGTGGAGGTTTTATCTCGCAACACTTCTCCCCGCATTATTGTTTCGCGATCACAACTCTGATGTTTGGAGCGGGTTTCATTTTAATTTTAGCTGGTCAGCGGTGGTTGCAGCCCTTCGACCGGAGCAATATCAGCGCCTAGTGGGCTGCTAAATCCCAGCTCAAACCCGTACCAATATTGACTGAGAGCGGAAGTGAAAGCTCGACCGCGCTCTCCATTTCTTGCCGAACCATCTCGGATAATCGATCCTCTTCGCCCGCAGCAACTTCAAATATGAGTTCATCGTGTACCTGCAACAGCAAGCGCGATTCGTACTTGTCCTTCTGTAGAACTCGTGCCACATTCAGCATCGCCACCTTAATAATGTCTGCAGCAGAACCTTGAATCGGAGCGTTTAACGCCATGCGCTCAGCGACCTCGCGACGCTGCCGGTTATCGCTGGAAAGATCTGGAAGATAACGCCGCCTTCCCAAAATCGTTTCGGTATAGCCCTTGGCTCGAGCCTCTTCGACCACTATCTTCAAGTAATCCTGGATCCCACCAAAGCGTTTAAAGTATTGATGCATTAACTCTTGGGCATCGCCGGGCGAAAGGTTGAGTTGCTGCGCCAAACCGTAAGCAGATAATCCGTAGGCAAGTCCGTATGACATCGCCTTAATTTGGCGACGCATCTCTGGATCCACGTCTTGTACTGAAACGCCAAATACTTGAGCACCCACCGTGCTGTGCAGATCCTCGCCACTTTTAAAGGCTGCTATCAGACCCGCGTCTTTGGAGAGGTGGGCCATGATGCGCATCTCAATCTGGCTGTAATCCGCAGTCAGAAGATGGATGTAAGGCTTAGCGGCGATAAAGCAATCACGGATGCGGCGACCCTCTTGCGTGCGAACCGGAATATTCTGCAGGTTGGGTTCGGTGGAAGATAGGCGCCCGGTCGCAGCTACCGTCTGCTGAAATGTAGTGTGGATTCGACCATCATCGGCGATAGCATTTAATAGGCCATCAACGGTTGTCAGCAATTTACTGGTTTCGCGAATACGCAGTAGGTGGGAGAGGATTGGATGGCCAGTTTTCGTCCCTAACCACTCCAAACTTTCAGCATCGGTTGTAAAGCCAGTCTTGATCTTCTTGGTTTTAGGAAGCTGCAGCTCGTCAAAGAGAACTACCTGGAGTTGCTTCGGCGATCCAATATTAAATTCGTGGCCCACCACCTTATGTGCCGCAGTGGTTTCACGATCGACCTCCTGCAAGAAGAAAGCACGTAAATTCTCAAGTTTCGACTTATCTACCGCTATTCCCAGATGTTCCATATCGGCCAACTCGAAGGCGGTAGGCATCTCTAGATTGTTGTACAAATCTATGAGCGATCGATCGGACATCTCTTGGCGAAGGACGGGTACTAGTTCAAAAATCGTTCCAGCGAGGAGCGGATTAAAGGTAGAAAAGAGATCGTCCGTTACTTCAGGGATAGATATCTCAAGGAAGCGCTGCGCTAAATCCGTCAGCTCAAGATTCCTACCACCAGGATTGATCAAGTAGGCGGCCAACTCGGTATCAAATACGATGCCTGCGATCTCTTCACTGCGCAGAGCGCGCTTTGCTCCATGCACCCATTTTGGAAGATCGACGTCGAGTAACCAATCCCCCGCAGCTTCATCGACTTTGTATATCTCCGTTGCCGACAACGCAATCGAAAATCCGCCATCTCGTAATCGACCCGTCGAAAAGAGCGCTATTGGTTCCGTGCGATTCTTAAGATTCATTGCTAATTGCGCAGCAGAAATAGTAGGAATCTCAGAACTCGGTTGAACTGATACCGCCTTGGGAGTCTTCTGGCCAAGTGCATGAATACGATCTTTAAGCGCTTTTATTTCAAGAGTATCAAGCAGGGCCTCAACTTGGGTTAGATCGGGACCGGCCCATGCCAAATCATCGATGGCTGCATCGATCGCCAGATCATGGCGCAGTGATGTGAGTTCGCGATTTAGCAGAACTAGGGAGATATTAGAACGAAGGGAATCTCCCACCTTCCCCGGAATAGAATCAATTGCATCGGTCAGCGCCGTCAAGGAGCCAAAATCTGCAATCCACTTCGTTGCCGTCTTCTCGCCCACTCCCGGTACGGATGGCAGGTTATCGCTCGGATCTCCGCGCAGGGCGGCAAAGTCTGGATATTGAAGCGGGGTGAGGCCATATTTTTCGAAGACCGCCTCAGGGGTCATACGGTTCATCTCAGTTACTCCCTTTTTAGGGTAGAGCACTGTGATCTGCGATGTTACGAGCTGAAACGAGTCTCTGTCGCCAGAACAGATGAGAACTTCACAACCTTCTGCTACTGCCCTCGTAGACAGCGTCGCCAAAATATCATCTGCTTCAAAGCCCTCCATCGCAAAGCGCGCAATACCAAGAGAATCTACAAGTTCATTGATATAGGACAGCTGCGAGCGAAACTCATCGGGTGTAGCAGCGCGCGTTGCTTTGTACTCGGGAAAAATCTCGGTGCGGAAAGTTTTACGTGAGACATCGAAGGCTACGGCGATGTGCGTGGGTTTCTCTTGAGAGATGAGGTTTACCAACATCGAGCCAAAGCCATAAACTGCATTGGTTGCCTGGCCCTTGCTACTTCGAAAGTTCTCTACTGGGAGCGCATAGAAGGCGCGATAGGCCATGGAGTGGCCGTCGATGAGCAGTAACCGTTTCATTCCTATGATTCTAGGGTGATTTTGTGCGCGTGGCGTTAAGATAACGCCATGAGCGACTATCTAAAAATGATTAACGAACGCGGCATCGGGGCTCTGGATCACAAGATGGGTATCAAGATTATTGAAGCCTCCCCAGAACGGATCGTTGGCACCATGCCGGTCGAGACTAATACCCAAGCCTTTGGCCTGCTACACGGTGGTGCAAATGTTGTGCTCGCAGAATTATTGGGTTCCCTCGGCGCCTGGTTGCACGCCGGTGGTTCGAAGCAAACAGTAGGCGTGGATATCAATGCCACTCACCACAAGCCTGCGCGGAGCGGGATAGTAACTGGGGTCGCTACGCCAGTCTCTAGAGGTCGAACACTGGCTTGCTACGAAATTGTAATATCAAATGAAGCTGGCGAACGAACATGCACGGCGCGCATCACCAGCTTGATCCTAAGCTCTTAATTTCTAACTTAATAGGAACTTGATCAAACAGCGTGTTCGGCACCAGTGCCGAGGTATGCGGCACGAACCGCTGGATCGTTGAGTAGATCGGAAGCCTTGGCCTCTTTAACAACTTTGCCTGTCTCTAAAACATAGGCGCGGTCAGCGCGCTGCAGCGCCTGCTGTGCATTCTGTTCTACTAACAAGATCGTTGTGCCCGACTTGTTGATCTCGGTAATAATGTTAAAGATGTTTTGAATCATCATTGGAGCAAGACCCATTGACGGTTCATCAAGAAGTAGAACTTTTGGACGAGCCATTAAGCCGCGGCCAATTGCAAGCATCTGCTGCTCTCCGCCAGACAAAGTTCCGCCGCTCTGACCCGTTCGCTCTTTGAGTCGAGGGAAGAGCGTGTAGACGCGATCTAAATCTTCCGCCATCTCGGCTCCACGATTCTTTCGGAAGTATTTACCAATTTCCAAATTCTCCAGAACGGTCATCCCCGGGAATATGCCTCGACCTTCAGGTACTTGCGAGATTCCCATTTCTACACGTTCATGCGCTGGCAGATTGGAGATGTCTTGGCCATCAAAAAAGATCGAGCCTCCAGTTACCTTACGCAAACCAGAGATCGTTTTTAAGGTGGTTGTTTTACCCGCGCCATTTGCCCCGATCAAGGTGACAATTTCGCCCTGCTCTACGACAACGCTAATGCCTTTAATGGCTTCGATCTTGCCGTAGTGGACGTGAAGATCCTTGATTTCAAGATGCATCTGCTGGTACTCCTAAATATGCCTCGATCACCTTTGGATCGTTCTGAACCTTTGACGGGATGTCATCAGCGATCTTCTCGCCAAAATCGAGCACTGAGACGCGATCTGAGATTCCCATAATGAGCGACATGTCGTGCTCGATAAGCAATACGGTGTAACCAGCATCGCGAATCTTTCGGATCGTCGCCGCTAGCTCTACCTTTTCAGCGGGGTTAAATCCTGCAGCCGGCTCATCGAGGAGCAATAACTCTGGAGAAGTTCCCAGCGCACGCGCAATCTCTAAGCGTCGTTGATCACCGTAAGGCAAATTCTTGCCAAGGCGATCTGCATGTTGCGCGATACCTATAAAGTCCAGTATCTCCATAGCTCGCTCACGATCGGCCTTCTCTTCATGGCGCGCTTTAGGTAGGCCAAAGAGCGCTCCAACCAGACCCGACTTTTTATGTACATCAGAAGCAGTAAGTACATTTTCAAGGGCTGTCATTTCACCAAAGAGTCGAACGTTTTGAAAGGTGCGGGCGATACCCAATTTTGTGATCTGGTGCCGCTTCATACCAACAATGCTCTCGCCTTTGAATTTGATATCACCGTCAGTGATTCGATAAACACCAGTAACAACATTGAACACGGTCGTCTTACCTGCTCCGTTGGGTCCAATCAACGCCGCAATCTCGCCCTTATTCACATGAAAATCAACCTTATTGAGAGCTGAGACCCCACCAAATCGCATGGTCACATTCTGCAAATCTAGAACCCGCTCAGTACTCATTTGCTTGCCCCCGAATTCAACTTCTTGGCCTGCTTGAGGGCCGCCTTGGCAGCCTTGGCAGCTTCGCGCTCCTCGAGGGACAAGTGCTCACGCTTCTTACGCGGCAAGAGCCCATCTGGTCGCAGGTTCATAGTGATGATCAGCGCTAAGCCGAAGACCAGTTGACGAGCGCTGGAGATAAAGCGGATACGTTCTGGGAAGTACGAGAGGATCGTGGCTCCCAGTACGACTCCCCAAATATTTCCCATACCGCCGAAGACGACACAGGAAAGAATTAAGACAGATACGTTGAATGTAAAGGTCTGAGGAGCAACAAGCATCTGCTGGGAGGCGAAAATAACTCCAGCCGCTCCACCTACAGCGGCGCCGATACTAAAGGACCAAATTTTGTAACGAAGTGTGGGAACGCCCATCAAAATCGCAACATCCTCGTCTTGGCGGATAGCTTCCCAAGCTCGACCTGGGCGGCGGATAGATAACCGGCGGACCATCCAGATGACAAAGAGAATCATCACAACAACTATCCAGAAGAAGTGTGCTGGATTGGCTAAATCGAATGACTGGCCCAAGATGGAAGGAGGATTTGGAACTCCAGGGATTCCATTCGGCCCCCCAATAGAGTTGGTGTTGAGAACCGCTATTCGAACAATCTCACCAAAACCAAGAGTCACGATTGCAAGGTAATCTCCGCGCAATCGAAGGGTCGGAATACCAAGTAATACCCCCGCCAACATAGCGAAGCCCATTCCCATCGGCAAAATTTCCCAGATATTTAACGTTGTCTTGGTACCGAGAATCGCGGCCGTATACGCACCGATCGCGAAGAAGGCAACGTAACCAAGATCTAGGAGCCCACTCTTTCCGACGACGATATTGAGGCCTAGCGCCATCAAAATGTACATGCCAACGGGGTAGACCAGAATCGCTTGGTAGGAAGCGATCGGCGTATTCAAAATACTGGTGAATGAAAAATCACCTGCATAGGGAAGGAGAAATACTCCAAAGATCATGATTAATGCGAAAGCTACGCGTTTTGGACGGTTCCAGTCTTCCCAGAGCTGTGCGCCTTTATCTCTCAAATTTAACATGTTATCCCCTATACCCGACTCTGTTGAATGGCTTCGCCAAAGAGTCCATTTGGTCTGACAAGTAGTACCAAAACCAGTACCACGAAGACCGTGACTTCTTTCCATTGTGTACCAAGTACCGCAGAGAAGAATTCTTCAGCCAGACCGAGGGTCAGGCCTCCATAGAACGCACCACGTAAATTACCGATTCCCCCGAGTACGGCAGCGGTGAAAGCTGCGATTCCAAGATTGAATCCAACGTTAAAGACGGTAGTTTCATATACAGTTTCGTAAAGGAAAGCTGCGGCACCCGTAACCAAGCCACCGACCAAGAATGTTATAGAGATAACTCTATTCAAGTTAATTCCCATCAAGCGAGAATTTTCTTCACTCATGGATACTGCGCGGATGGCCTTACCGATTCGCGTGAGCTTTACAAAGCGGTCAACGGCAAAGAAGAAGAGGGCTCCTGAGATGATCACCAAGAATTGGTCAATGCGTAACCCAACTCCATGGATGGTAAAGATATAAAATTTGGAGAGTACCCGAGGGCTTGATTCGGGAAGCGAGTGAGTCAGCAATCGGACTCCCTCAGAGAGCACGATTGATGTTCCAATTGCAGAGATCAATGAACCGAGGCGGTTTGTGCCTCTTGAACGAAGGCGACGATAGGCGACTAATTCAACCAATACGGCGACGACACCGGAAGTTAACATTGCAGCAAGAAGGCAACAAAGAAGAACGATCAATAACTTCATACCATGACTTGGCTGCGAGTTAATATCAAATTTAAATACAGTGCGTGAGACGATTATTGTGGCAAAGGTTCCCAGCATAAAGATTTCAGAGTTGGCAAAGTTGATGAGGCGAAGTACTCCGTAAACCATCGTGTATCCAACGGAGATCAACACGTAGATAAAACCGAGGGCCAATCCATTGATTAATAGCGGAAAGAACTGAGACTGGACCACTGAAAAGTTCATGGAATCCTTCTGTTAAGCACCGGTAGGAAGACAAATCTATATACAAGTAAGAACACAGTAGTTCCTACTATAGATAAGTTGGGTGCCCCTCTTATCGAGGAACACCCAACCAACCTTTACTACTCTTTGTAGAACTCTCTTATGCCAAAATCAGGCTAAGAGTTATGCGTTTCCTAGGTAGCTAATTTCACCATTCTTGATGGTGAATGCGCCTACTGGAGCTCCGCCGCTTACATCACCATAACGTGTGAATGAGAACTTTGAACCCTTGATGCTGGTGAAAGTTTCGTTCTGTACACAGTTCTGGATAGATGAGCGTGTGTAGTGACCTTCTTTGATGCATTGAATGAAGACATTGATGGAATCGTATGTCTCAGTTACATATGCGTGGCCGCTTGGGCTTGCAACGCCTGTTGCCTTGGTGAAATCAGCAAGGACAGCAGCAGAGGCAGCAAGTTCAAATGGAACTGTAGGAGCTGTGATGAGAGTTCCTTCTGCATCTGACTTACCAGCCTGTGTGATGAAACCGCCATCGAGAGTTCCATCTCCAGAAGCATAAGTGCCCTTGAATCCAGCCAAGTCAATGGCCTTCTTGAATGCCGCAGCGCCTGCGTAGTAACCGAAGTAAACAACGACATTTGCCTTAGATGAGATCACCTTTGAAGCTGTCGATGAGTAATCCGCGGTGCCTGCTGGTACTGAGTCCTTACCAGAAATTGTGACGCCAGCCTTTACCAAAGCTGCAGCTGTTGTGTCTTTCAGTCCAACACCATATGTGCTCTGGTCATCTACGTAGAAAACCTTTGGTGCTGTAACGCCCTTAACTGCAAGGCGAGCAAGTGCAAGACCTTGGAAGGCATCCGTTGGCACAACGCGGTGGAAGAATGGGAAACCATTCGACTTTGGCTGCTTAGGATCTGTAAGTGATGGGTTAGTAGCCGATGGAGAAACAATTGTTAGGTGGCCAGACTTGTAGGCAGGGAATGAAGCCTTTGTGGCGGTGGAACAACATGATCCAACTACGCCGATTACTGCTGCATTGCCTGCAATACCGGCAGCAACAGAAGATGCTGTAGCAGCATCAGAAACATCGTCAGCCATGACCAATTTAATTTGAACAGCTGGCTTGGATTGGTTGTACTCATAGAGGGCTGTTTGGGCTCCAAGGAGCTCATCTGCACCAAGACCTGCATTTGGGCCTGTGACGGCATTTTGAAATACGAGTGTTACAGATTTAGGAGCAGCTTGAGCTGATGTTGCAACAACAGAGCCAAGTGCTAAGGCGGCTGCTGCTACTACACCAAGGGTGCGCTTAGTAGTGAGGTTCATGGTTACCTTTCATATCAATCGTTTACGCCAAAAGAGAACGTAACATCCCCATGGGAGGTTTGTGTGGGGGTACTGTACAGGCGCAAATGGTCTTGTCTCAATAAATGACCGGCTAAATCAATGGATGGTTACGCTCAAAAGCCAGATTTAGGCTTACAGTGTTGAAAGGTTATGAAATCGTTATCTAACCAGTGCGCAGTGGCGACATTAGTTCAATGGGACCGCATCGGGCGAGATGACGGCGAGCGCGACCGCCTTCATCGAGATACGCCGATCCATAGCCGTGCGTTGAATCCAACTAAAAGATTCGGGTTCTGAGAGATTCAGGGTCTTCATCAAAATCCCTTTGGCGCGATCGATAACCTTGCGGGTCTCGAGCCTCTCTTGTAAATCGGTCACTTCTCCCCGCAGTACTTGCTGTTCGCGATGGCGACTCACGGCAATTTCAATGGCAGGCACCAGGTCGGAGATGCTAAAGGGCTTGACCACATATGCCATCGCCCCCGCATCTCGAGCACGCTCAACGAGTTCACGTTGGCTAAAGGCGGTGAGCATAAGAACTGGAGAGATTTCGATAATCTGTTCTGCCGCAGAGATTCCATCAAGTTCTGGCATTTTGACATCTAAAATTGCAATATCTGGAAGATGTTCCTTGGCGAGCGCAATCGCCTCAACGCCATTGCTGGCTTCAGCTACTACCTGATACCCCGCATCGGTGAGCATCTCCACGAGATCCAAGCGAATGATCGCCTCATCTTCGGCTACAAGAATACGTAGCGGGACGCTCTGGGACGCTCCTTTGCCTTCAAGATTTATCATGTGCCTCGAGTCGGATTTGAACCGACACTGTGCAGATTTTGAGTCTGCCCTCTCTACCGTTGGAGTACCGAGGCTCTCTCTTGGACACTATTAGATGGCCAAGAGGTTCAGAGTATAACTGGATGAAATTAGCTCCGATATGCAGGAGCGACGCCATCGATTGCATCCCCCACAATATGGACACGAAGGGCATTTGTAGAACCCGGAATACCTGGAGGTGCACCGGCGATAATCACGACCGGCTCGCCCTTGGCCACGCGGCCAGATTCGATCAGAAGTGCATCGACCTGCTTCACCATGTCATCGGTGTGACTGACGACAGCGATGAGTTGCGATTCGACTCCCCACGAGAGGGCTAACTGGTTAAAAACAGGAACTTCAGGGGTGAGGGCAAGAATGGGAATAACTGATCGCAGGCGAGAGATACGGCGAGCCGAATCCCCACTCTGTGTAAATGCCACGAGGTACTTGGCGCCCACAATTTCGCCGACCTCCTTAGCAGCCTTGGTTATCGCCCCACCTTTAGTTGCCGGATTGTGCCCAAGTGGTGCAATCTGATCGAGCATCGCCTCCTCGGTACGTGCAATGATGCGAGCCATCGTTGCGACCGCTTCGATAGCGAAGGCTCCCACGGAAGTTTCGCCGCTGAGCATCAGCGCATCGGCACCATCGAGCACCGCATTGGCGCAGTCGGTCGCTTCAGCGCGCGTTGGACTGGAATTTGTGATCATGGAATCGAGCATCTGCGTCGCAACAATGACCGGCTTAGCCGATGCACGCGCCATAGAGATGCAACGCTTTTGAACCAGCGGTACCTCCTCGATTGGCATTTCAACTCCGAGATCCCCTCGCGCAACCATAATTCCATCGAATGCGGCAACGATCTCTTCCAGATTATCTACCGCTTGTGGCTTCTCTATCTTGGCAATAACTGGGCGATGGATACCTTCTTCGTTCATAATACGATGAACATCATCAATATCTTTGGCGCTTCTCACAAAGGAGAGCGCGATAAAATCAGCCCCGGCCCGCAGCCCCCAGCGCAGATCATCCATATCCTTCTCGGAGAGCGCAGGTACTGAAACTGCGACCCCAGGAAGGTTGATACCTTTATTATTGCTAACAAATCCCGGTTGAATAACTTTGGTCACGACGTCATTGCCATTTACTTCAACAACTTCTACCGTCACTTTGCCGTCGTCAATCAAAATGCGATCTCCAGGACGGCAATCCCCCGCTAGGCCCTTATACGTGGTGCCGCATCTCTCTTTTGTGCCTTCTACTTCATCGGTAGTGATTGTAAAAATATCGCCACGGGCTAATTCATGTGGACCATCTTTGAATCGAGCAAGACGTATCTTGGGACCTTGCAGGTCAACCAGGATTGCAACTGGAACTTTTGCTGCAGATGCTGCAGCACGCACTAAGTCGAGTCGATTTTGGTGTTCATCATAACCACCGTGAGAGAGATTGAGTCGTGCCATATTCATGCCGGCAGCAATCAGCTCCGCTACCTTCTCTGGCGATTCAACCGCGGGACCCATCGTGCATACTATTTTCGCTCTGCGCATTTATCTAGCCGAAGCCTCTCTTTGGGGAACCAGGATTGGTTCCTATTAATTGTGCGTTTAATGCTCGAACCTTTATTTTATCGGTAATTGCAAAGTTAGACAGTCAAAGAACGTGATGTAGGAAGTATCGGCGCTGGTAGCCCGGTCTCCCCCAGCAAATATTCATCCACCGCTGCTGCGGCACTTCGCCCTTCGGCGATCGCCCAAACGATAAGAGATTGACCTCGGCCCGCATCACCGCAGACAAAGATTCCCTCTTCGGATGTGGCAAACTTCTCATCGCGCAGCACATTGCCGCGTTGATCGAGTTGTACCTCAAGTTGGGAAATGAGTTCAGATTTCTCTGGACCGAGGAATCCCATCGCAAGAAAGACTAGATCTGCTGGAATTTCACGTTCGGAACCTGCGACCCTTTCAAATTTTCCATTGATAAATTCGGTTTCAACGAGTTTAAGCGCCTTCACATTTCCAGCGCCATCGCCAATGAATGATTCTGTAGAAACGGCGAAGATTCTCTCGCCCGCCTCTTCGTGGGCGCTGCTGACCCGATAGATCATCGGGTACGTAGGCCATGGTTGATTCGATGGTCGCTCTTCTGTGGGGCGCGGGAGAATTTCGAGCTGAGTGACGCTCGCTGCACCTTGGCGAATCGCAGTGCCCAAACAATCAGCTCCGGTATCTCCACCTCCAAGAATCACAACATGCTTACCGTGTGCGTTAATTGGTGGATCCCCCGCTAACTCACCAAGTCCTTGTTGATTTCCCCAAGGGAGATATTCCATCGCTTGATAAATGCCCACATTGTCTCGTCCTGGAACACTCAGATCACGCCAATGAGTTGCACCAACGGCTAAAACTACCGCGTCGTAGCGTTTGCGAAGCTCAGAACCAGTTATATCGACTCCAACATTGACGCCGGCACGGAATCGCGTTCCTTCAGCCTCCATCTGTTCAATACGACGATCAACAATTGATTTCTCCATCTTGAATTCTGGAATTCCGTATCGCAATAGACCTCCAATGCGATCAGCACGTTCGTAGACAGCAACTGTATGACCAGCACGCGTCAACTGTTGCGCTGCTGCTAGACCAGCTGGCCCTGATCCAACTACAGCAATTGTCTTGCCAGTGAGGCGATCTGGAGGAAGTGGAACAACTAGCCCGTTACTAAAGGCCTCTTCAATGGTGCGAAGTTCTACCTGCTTGATTGTGACGGCATCTGAGTTAATTGCAACGACACATGCGCTCTCGCAGGGGGCTGGGCACAAGCGCCCAGTAAATTCTGGAAAATTATTGGTGGCATGAAGGCGATCAATGGCCTCGGCTCGCTCTGCGCGCCAGATCAAATCGTTCCACTCAGGAATCAAATTACCAAGTGGGCACCCCTGATGACAGAATGGAATCCCGCAATCCATACAGCGTCCTGCCTGCTTCTGTAAATCTGCGAAGGGTTGCTCTTCGTAAACCTCTTTCCAATCCTTGATGCGTACATCGACGGGACGGCGCTTGGGCGTCTGCCGCTGTGTTGTTAGAAATCCCTTTGGATCAGCCACGGGTTGCCTCCATTATTGCTTCATCTACATTTATACCTTCGCGTTCAGCTTTCTCCATGATCGCCAACACTTTGGCGTAGTCGCGTGGCATCACGAGAGATATTCGAAGACTTTCAATCGCCCAGTCGCTCAGTAGCGCAATTGCAATCTGCGAATCGGTCTCCACCGCAAATTTTGCTATGAGGTCATGAGCTTGTTGGGCACGTCCAGGCGAGAGCGTCAAAACGTCGACCATATCTGGATTGACCAGACGAGCGTCCAAATCGAGAACGAAGGCCAGGCCACCGGACATTCCGGCACCAAAATTTCGCCCGATAGTGCCGAGAATCATGGCTACTCCACCGGTCATGTATTCACACCCATGATCACCGATTCCTTCAACAACCGCTGTCGCTCCAGAATTGCGCACACAAAAACGCTCACCGACAACTCCGCGAATGAAAACCTCTCCGCTCGTTGCCCCATAGGCAATGACATTTCCTGCAATCACATTCTCGTGAGATGCAAAAGTAGCTTTCTCATCTGGCCGAACAATAATGCGTCCGCCCGATAGACCCTTTCCGACATAATCATTGGTATCACCACTCAGTCGAAGCGTTAAACCCTTAGGTATAAATGCGCCAAGTGATTGACCGGCCGAACCAAAGAGGGAAATATCGATGGTGTCATCGGGGAGGCCAGTGCTGCCATAGGCACGCGTAATTTCGGCACCAAGCATGGTACCAACCGTGCGGTTTACATTTCTAACTGGTATCTCGAAGCTGACCGCTTCACCCTTGGTGAGAGCGGCTTGTGATCGCTCGATGAGAGAGTTATCGAGGGCTGCGGCAAGACCATGGTCTTGGACTTCAGTATTTTTGCGAGATCCAGCGAAGAGCGGGGCCTTTAATAGCGGGGTGAGATCAAGACCACTCGCCTTCCAGTGCGCAACTGCATCGCGAGTATCGAGAAGTTCCACTTGGCCAATAGCTTCTTCAATGGAGCGAAAGCCCAACTGCGCTAACCACTCACGAACTTCTTCGGCAATATATTCAAAGAAAGTTTCGACGAATTCTGGTTTTCCAGAGAAGCGCTTTCGAAGTTCAGGATTTTGAGTTGCTACGCCAACTGGACAGGTATCGAGATGGCAGACTCTCATCATTACGCAACCAGAGACGACCAACGGAGCCGTCGCAAAACCAAACTCTTCCGCGCCAAGGAGCGCAGCAATAACCACATCGCGACCGGTCTTCATCTGACCATCAACTTGCACGATAATGCGATCTCGCAAACCGTTGAGCATTAAGGTCTGTTGAGTTTCTGCTAAGCCGAGTTCCCAAGGTGCACCTGCATGCTTAAGCGAGGTGAGCGGAGAAGCACCGGTGCCACCATCGTGGCCCGAGATCAAGACAACGTCGGCATGCGCCTTTGAAACGCCGGCAGCTACGGTTCCTATTCCAACTTCTGCAACTAATTTCACGTGTACGCGGGCATGCTTGTTGGCGTTCTTAAGATCGTGAATCAACTGCGCAAGATCTTCAATGGAATAAATATCGTGGTGTGGCGGCGGTGAAATCAATCCAACTCCAGGAGTGGAATAGCGCACTTGGGCGATCCAGGGATAGACCTTGTTTCCCGGAAGCTGCCCACCTTCTCCAGGCTTTGCCCCTTGCGCCATCTTGATCTGAATATCATCAGCGTTCACTAGGTATTCACTGGTTACACCAAAGCGCCCAGAGGCAACTTGTTTAATCGCCGATCGGCGGGAATCTCCGTTGGCATCGGGCGTATTACGAGCAGGATCTTCCCCCCCCTCGCCAGTGTTTGATTTACCACCGATACGGTTCATCGCAATTGCCAAGGTCTCATGAGCTTCTTGTGAGATCGAGCCATACGACATAGCACCGGTAGCAAATCGCTTAATGATGGAGGAAGTAGATTCAACCTCATCAATAGAGATTGTCTTACGAACGCCCAATTTAAAGGTAAAGAGCCCACGGAGCGTCATCAAATTCTTTGATTGATCATCCACCAGATTGGTGTACTGCTTGAAAATGTCATATCGCTTTGCACGGGTTGCGTGTTGCAACTTAAAAACGGTCTCGGGATTGAAGAGGTGCGGTTCGCCCTCTCGTCGCCATTGGTACTCTCCGCCAATTGGCAACTTCTTTGTGCCAGGAATTTCTCCCATCGGAGGGTAGGCGATGTGATGTCGCTTCACAGTTTCTTGCGCCAGAGTATCAAGAGATACGCCACCCAGACGTGAAGTCAATCCAGTGAAGTATTCATCAACCACTTCGGATGAAAGCCCGATAGCTTCAAATACTTGGGCTCCATGATAAGAAGCGATGGTGGAAATTCCCATCTTGGACATAACCTTAAGCACGCCTTTGCCCAGCGACTTAATAAGATTAGCGACTGCTTTCTCGGGAGTGATTCCCGAGATGACGCCTTGACGGACCAAATCTTCGGCGCTCTCCATCGCGAGATATGGATTTACTGCCGACGCGCCAAATCCAATAAGTAGTGCAACATGATGAACTTCGCGAACTTCGCCACTTTCGATGATTAGGCTAACGCGGGTGCGAGTCTTTTCGCGGATGAGGTGATGATGGATTGCGGCGGTGAGCAAGAGAGTTGGAATCGGTGCTTCTTCGCTATCACCATCGCGATCGGAGAGAACGACGATGCGAGCCCCGTGCTTGATGGCGAGTGAAACTTCAGCGCGAATCTCTTCGATGCGATCGCGAAGCGCTTCTCCGCCACCCATGACGGGAAAGAGGCCTCGCACCACATGTGAATCGAAATATGGATGTTCGCCATCGGTATTGACGTGAATAATCTTGGCGAGCTCGTCATTATCGATGACTGGAAAGTCGAGTGAGATTTGACGGCAGGAGTCTGCAGATGGGTGGAGAAGATTGGATTCAGCTCCGATGGTTTGGCCGAGGCTGGTAACCATCTCTTCGCGAATTGCATCCAGCGGTGGGTTGGTTACTTGAGCAAAAAGCTGGGCGAAGTAGTCAAAGAGCAGACGTGGTTTTTCGGAGAGCGCGGCGATGGGAGAGTCAGTCCCCATCGAGCCCAAAGGCTCAGCACCATTCTTGGCCATCGGAGCAATGATGATCCGAAGTTCTTCCTCGGTATATCCAAAGGCACGTTGGCGTCGCAAGACAGAGGAGTGTGGGTAAATAATATGTTCGCGCGATGGGAGATCAGCGAGTCGAACAACACCTTCAGCGAGCCACTCCCCGTACGGCTCCGAGGCCGCTAAAGAACCTTTGATTTCGCCGTCTTCGATAATACGACCTTCTGCAATATCGACAAGGAACATTCGGCCGGGCTGCAAACGACCTTTGCGAACAACCTTTGCTGGATCAATTTCTAGCACTCCAACCTCAGAGGCCAGAATAACAAGCCCATCGTCGGTGACCCAGAATCGAGAAGGTCGAAGCCCGTTGCGATCAAGAACCGCACCAACGTGAGATCCGTCGGTAAAGGTAACGCAGGCGGGTCCATCCCATGGCTCCATCAACGAAGCATGAAAGGCATAGAAATCTCGAAGTTGCTGGGGCATCGTTGTGCTGTTCTCCCAGGCCTCGGGAATCATCATCAAGATTGAATGCGGCAGCGAACGCCCGGTGAGGTAGAGAAGTTCTAACACCTCATCAAAAGATGCCGAATCGCTTCCAGAGTTATTTACGATGGGAAATAGTCGAGAGATATCACCCGGAATTAAGGGGCTGGCTAAAAGAGCTTCGCGAGCGCGCATCCAATTTCGATTACCTCGTACGGTATTTATCTCGCCATTGTGTGCGATATATCTATATGGATGAGCCAATGGCCACGATGGAAAAGTATTCGTGGAGAAACGCGAGTGGACTAAAGCTAAAGGCGATTTTACGAGTTCATCGGAGAGGTCAGGGAAGAATTCTTCGAGTTGACCAGTTGTCAGCATTCCTTTGTAAACAATGGTGCGAGCTGAAAGGGAGGGGAAATAGATGGGTAGCGAATGCTCAACACGCTTTCGGAAACAAAAAGCGAGGCGGTCGAGTTCAAGATCACTCTCATTGCCCTTACCTGCGAGAAAGATTTGGACGAAGCGCGGCATTACAGAGAGAGCGGTTGTACCCAATGAGGAATCATTCGTCGGAAGTTCGCGCCATCCTAGGATCGAAAGGTTTTCTTCTTCTGCAATCTTCACGATGCCGGGAAGATCATCGAAATCTCTATCAATAAAAGCAATTCCAGTGGCGTATGAACCAATCGTCGGAAGAGGGAATTCGACGACGCTGCGATAGAACTCATCGGGAATTCGAATTAATATGCCTGCTCCATCGCCACTATCTGGCTCGGCGCCTGATGCACCACGATGTTCCATATTGCGCAGAGCGGTAAGAGCTTGCGCGACAATCTCGTGTGTTGGCTCTTTCTTTAGGGTTGCGACCATCGCGACACCACAAGCATCGTGTTCATCAGCAGGGTTATAAAGCCCCTGAGCAGATGGCAGAGAAGAGAAGAGGGTCACGAACGCTCCTAAAGAACGGTCGGGACGACAATGGCCCAACGAATACCGCACAGCGCTAGCTGAGCGAAGGGAAAGACTATCAACTACTAGTGGAAGTTGGCACCAAATCTCTGGCCAGAACCCTCAGAGTGCTTGCTAAATATGTGCGAGTGCTCCGATTCCAGCGGTAATCGCCATTCCCAGGCTGCCTCCAATAAGAACACGGAGAGAAGCACGGATTACCGGCGCCCCGGTAAGTTTCGAGGAAACTATCCCGGTGGATAAGAGACCAACCAAGGTGAAAAGGATAATGAGCGTGACCTTTGTAGTAGTTCCACCCATCAGCGCTCCAATCAGCGGAATGGTGGCTCCGAGAGCAAAACTGATCATGGATGCAAGTGAAGCTGCTAGAGGCTTGGCCATATTGGATTCATGCTGCCCCAGTTCATCCCGAAGGTGCGCTTCAAGGGCTCCCTTCTCGGTCAAGGTGACGGCTACCTGCTCGGCCAACTGACGGGGCAAGCCACGCTCCTGATAAATCTGTGTTAACTCCTCTAGTTCTCCTGCTGGGTCTGCCTCAAGATGCTCTCTCTCCATCTCTCGATCGGAAGTCTCAATATCTGCTTGGGATTTTACGGATATGTACTCCCCTACCGCCATCGCCATGGCCCCAGCCGCGATTCCTGCGATACCAGCAACTGCTAAAAAACTACTGCGTCCAGCCGCGGCAACTCCGATGAGGAGTGATGCATTTGAAACCAATCCATCATTTGCACCAAGTACGGCAGCACGTAGCCACCCAGATTTGCTGCCGCGGTGATGTTCGTTTCTCTTATATACGGCTTCTAAACTCATGGGTTAATAGTATCCAATTCAACCGAAGGTGCCCCGTCTGACCGCTCACGCTTGATAATGAACAACAAGGAAACTATTCCGCACGTGAGCGCTACCCATACATTAAGGCGAATCCCCCAGATGAGATGAGCTCGATCAATTCGGAGCGCTTCGATCCACATTCTCCCTGTGCAATAGAGGAAGATATAAAGAAGAAATGTATTTCCAGGTCGCAACGTGCGCACACGAGGAAAAAATAGAATCACCCCCGCGCATGCTAGGCACCAGAGCGATTCATAGAGGAAGGTCGGTGTAAAGGTGGCAAATTTTTCATATCCCAGCGGACGATCGGCAAGAGGTATCTTCAACGCCCACGGAAGCGAACTCGGCCCACCAAAGAGTTCATGATTAAACCAATTTCCCCAACGTCCGATCGCCTGCGCGATCAGAATTCCTGGCGCTAGCGCATCGAGTGCTAAGGGGAGAGTGATACTTCGTCTTCGCCTCTGAAAATAGAGATAGGCGACGAGAACTCCAAAGAAAACTGCGCCCCAAATCCCCATGCCTCCCTCCCAGATTTTGATGGCATCACTCAATCGACCATGCGCACCAAAATAAAGTTCGGGGGTTGTGATCACGTGATAAAGGCGTCCACCAATAATTCCTGCCGGGATTACATAAATTGCTAAATCGTAGAGTTCGCTTGTTAAGCCTCCAGATTTCCTCCATCGAACGGCACCTAACCCAAGAGCGACAATTATTCCAAGGAGGATGCAGAGCGCGTAATAATGAAGTGTTACTACCCCCAACTCGATCGATGAACTCGACGGAGTTGGGATGAATCGATCAAACAAGAGTTCGGTTACTTAACACCAAGGTCCGTAAGTACCTTGGTAAAGGCTTTGGCATCATACGTCGTTGCCAGCGACAAAGTCTTGCCATTAACAATCACTGTTGGAGTCGCATTTATGTTCTTCGCAGCAGCATCCGCATTAATGTTATTCGTCCAATTCATGTACTTACCACTATTAATGCATGTGTCGAATGCGGTTGATGCGATTCCCACAGAGTGACCGAGCAATATCAATTGCGCATTCGTCCAGTAGGGCGAATTTTCAGCCATCTGCGTAGAAGATGGCTGGTTTACATATAGAGCCGTATGCATCTCTATGAACTTGCCTTGATCGGCAGCACAGGCAACTGCAGCAGCGGTCAATTGTGAATCAGAGGCGATGAAGTGCATTGGGTGATAGACCGCTTCAATCTTTCCAGCGCGAACCAATCCATTGATATATGTGCTGTTGACGGCTTCAAAGTTGCGACAATTTGGGCAACGGAAGTCTTCATACATATCAACCTTTACCTTAGCGGTTGGATTGAATGTGATTCCGTATCCATTTGCCTTAGAGACGGTGGACGGCATGGCAACGTGAGAGTTTGAATGATTCTTCGCGAGAGCGGCGCCGAGGCCAGCTATGACGATGAAGACGATCATTCCAATAACGAGATAGCGCGTGGTCTTGTCAGTTTTTTTCTGGGGAACGTTCTTCTTATTATTTTTCTTATCAGCCATCTGCTCTACTCCTCATTTTCGTTGCTTGCCTTATCGAGACCAAATTTACCGTGTGGAAAGCGATATAAATACCCAGCAACGACTGTGAGACCGATATCTCGGACGATCTCGGTGAGGTAAATGCCAGGATGGACCTTTCCATCGACAGTTACACCGCCGTTACCAAAGCATCCACAGTTAATTGCCAGTTTTCTGGCCCAAGCCTGCCCCACAGCAAAAATGAAGAGAACCATCAGCGCTCCGGAGAGGAGGGAAGTCTGTCTGACCCAGATCCCGACGATCAAAAGGAGGGCCAATCCAATCTCAATCCAAGGTAACGCATATCCAAAGATATTAGCTAGTCCGACTGGAAGGAGTTTGTAAACTCGAACTGAAGCTGTCGACACAGTTGGGTTTTTAGCTTTGAGATAACCTGCGGCTATAAGTACACCACCCAAAACAAGGCGAGCGGCGAGGGTGAGCCAACTGCGAGATCTTTCATTCCAAAGTTTTTTCATGAGCGCTGCAATCCTTTCGACAATTCTTGAGCGAGTGCACGAACCTTATCTACGCCCTCTTGCGGTGATTGTGCTTCTTGAAGCAAACGGATGAAGGCAGAACCGACGATTACTCCATCTGCATATTGCGCAACTTCACGCGCCTGCTCTGGCGTAGACACACCTAAACCCACTGCAATCGGTAGGTGGGTAGCTTCACGTAAGCGTGAAACGAGAGTAAGCGCGCTGGTTGAAACGGTGGTGCGAGTTCCGGTCACCCCCATAAGAGATGCGGCGTAAACAAACCCCGAGGTAGCAGATGTCACCTTTTTGAGTCGTTGATCCGTTGTGCTTGGAGCTACAACATAAATACGGTTAGTGTCGAGCTTGCTTGATGCTGCAATCCAAGGTTCCGACTCCTCGATTGTCAGATCAGGGGTAATAACACCCGATCCCCCATTGCCCTTAATGTCTGTGAGAAATTTATTGACGCCATATCTTTCTATTGGGTTCCAGTACGTCATGACAACGGTAGGTGCAATCTTCGCTATAGCCGATAGTGTGGCCATAACTTCTGCGGCTCCGGTCCCATTGCGAAGAGAAGTTTCAGCTGCGGCCTGAATGACCGGTCCATCCATCACTGGATCGCTATAGGGATACCCAATTTCGATGGCATCGACGCCGCCTTCAACCATTGCGGTGAGTGCATCGATACATCCTTGCTGGGTTGGAAAACCTGCAGGTAAATAGCCAATGAGAGCCGCCCGGTTTTCAGCACGGGTTTTTATAAAGAGAGCATCGAGAGGAGTACTCATTACAGTGGAATTCCAAAGTAGTCCGCCGCTGTTTGCACATCTTTATCTCCACGCCCAGAGAGATTCACAAGGAGGACTGCTTGCGGACCAAGCTCTTTACCAACCTGCATAGCACCAGCGAGCGCATGAGCGCTTTCGATTGCCGGAATAATTCCTTCAGTCTTGCAGAGCAGCGCAAAGGCTTCCATCGCTTGAGCATCAGTGATCGGGCGATATTCGGCGCGACCAATATCATTGAGATAAGCATGCTCTGGCCCGACGCCAGGATAATCCAGCCCTGCTGAAATCGAATGAGATTCCACCGTCTGGCCATTCTCATCCTGCAGCACGTATGAGCGGGTACCGTGAAGAACTCCGGGTGTGCCACCACTGATCGTGGCAGCGTGTAGTCCAGATTCGATCCCCGATCCGCCCGCTTCCAAACCTATAAGTCTGACACCCGTGTCATCCAGAAAGGGATGAAAGATTCCGATCGCGTTAGATCCCCCGCCGACGCAAGCCAGAATCACATCTGGCAAACGTCCCATGAGCTCCAAACATTGTTCGCGCGCTTCTATTCCTATTACTCGGTGGAAGTCGCGAACCATTGTTGGAAACGGGTGCGGGCCGGCAACGGTACCGAGCAAGTAATGAGTCGTTTCAACGTTGGTAACCCAATCGCGCATCGCCTCGTTAATTGCATCTTTGAGAGTCTTGCTGCCTTGAGTTACTGGAATCACTTCTGCGCCAAGTAATTTCATTCGGGCCACATTGAGCGACTGACGCTTCGTATCTTCTTCGCCCATGTAGACGACGCAATCGAGACCCATCAACGCTGCTGCGGTCGCCGCCGCCACTCCATGTTGACCGGCACCTGTCTCGGCGATGATGCGCTTTTTCCCCATGCGCTTGGTGAGAAGTGCTTGACCGAGAACGTTATTGATCTTGTGGCTGCCGGTATGGTTCAAATCTTCGCGCTTGAGCAGAATACGAGCGCCTCCAGCATGTTCAGCAAAACGTTTAACCTCAGTGATGATGCTGGGGCGTCCGGTATAGGTGCGATGCAGCTCAGCTAATTCAGCCTGAAAGACCGGATCCTTAAGGGCAAGCTCATGCGCCAAAGCCAATTCATCGAGGGCCCCGATCAGCGCTTCTGGAACGAAGCGTCCGCCATACGGTCCAAAATGCCCAATAATGTTGGAATCGACAGCAACGCTCATCTGCGAACGGTACCAGCAGCCTATCTACCGAGGAGGTGCGAGATTGCGAGTGCTGGGTCACCTGCGCGAACCAAGGTCTCGCCAACCAATATCGCCTTTGCGCCAGCTGATTGCGCTGCTTCGACCTGCTGACGGGTAGATATTCCAGATTCTGCAACCCTAATACGATCGCCTGGGATAAGTGGCAGTAAACGCGTAAATGCCTCATCGTGAATTTCTAGCGTCTTTAGGTTTCGGGCATTGACGCCGATAATTGTCGCGTTCATACCAAGCGCCCTCTCCAACTCGACCTCATCGTGAACTTCGACGAGAACACCTAATCCCAATTCGTGAGCGAGAGCCTGAAAATCTCGAAGTTGGCTATCGTCGAGCGCCGCAACAATTAAAAGCATGAGATCCGCTCCGAGGACGCGAGTTTCAATTACTTGGTACTCCGTGATGATGAAATCTTTACGCAGTACTGGAATGGTGACAGCGCTTCGTACAGCCAAAAGATCAGCGGGGCTTCCACCAAATCGACGGCCCTCAGTCAGAACGCTGATAACGGCAGCGCCAGCAGATTCGTACGCTCGCGCGAGATCAGCGGGATCTGCGATCGAGGCGAGCGCTCCTTTGCTTGGTGAAGAACGTTTTACCTCTGCAATCATCTGCATTCCCGGTTGTTCTAGCGCGGCATATGCGTTGCGAACCGCCGGGGCGCTTACTAATTGCTCGCGCAGTTGAGCTAACGGAATCTGGCGTGCCTGCAGTTCTTCGAGCACCCCAGAGATGATCTCATCTAAAACTGTGCTCATACGGACGGATCCTCTCCTTCGTTAAGCGCATTCCATGGCGTCGTCGCACGAGGCTCATAGCGTTTGGAGAGTCCGCGACGGGCCAATCGTATCGAGAGGTAAATAAATAGGAGAAATAGTCCAGCGATGATCGTTAACTTAACTATCAGCATCTATAGCGATCGCATTTCATTTGCCGTCGCAATTGCACCTAGAACGGCTGCTGCCTTATTTTCACATTCTTGATCTTCCGAGAGAGGAACGGAGTCGGCAACGATTCCAGCACCTGCTTGCACATACGCTTTACCATCCTTAAGAACGGCTGTACGGATTGCAATACATGTATCAATATTTCCGCGGAAATCTAGATAACCAATAGTTCCTGCATAAATACCGCGACGGGTCGGTTCGTTCTCTTCAATAATTTCCATAGCACGTGGCTTAGGAGCCCCCGAGAGAGTGCCTGCAGGGAAGACTGCAAGCAGAGCTTCAACTGCACTGGAATCTTCAGAGAGCTGACCTGTGACCGTCGAGACTATATGCATGACGTGAGAGAAGCGCTCGACCTGCATAAATTCAATTACTTCAACGCTACCTGGTTTGCAGACTCTTCCTAAATCATTACGTCCCAGATCGACCAACATAAGATGCTCAGCGCGCTCTTTAGGATCGGCTAATAGTTCTACACCGTAGCGGTGATCCACTTCAGGATCGGCAGAACGAGGTCGAGTCCCTGCGATCGGATGGATCATCACATCTGAGCCATGAATTTTTACCAGAGCTTCTGGGCTTGAGCCGACAACGGAGAGTCCATCAGCGAAGCGAAAGAGATACATGTATGGGCTGGGATTCGATGCCCGCAGCGCGCGATAGATGTCAAAGGCATCAGCGGTGGCATCCATGACAAAACGCTGGGAGAGGACTACTTGGAATGCTTCGCCAGCGCGGATTTCTTCCTGAAGGATCTTCACCTTCTCTTGGTAATCGGCGGAACTCATATCGCGGTGATAAGTAGGTTTCTTCGCAACTAGCGGGTGACTCACTCCCCCATCGTTCGGAGCTTGCAATTTTAGTTCGAGTGCATCAAGGCGAGCGATCGCATCAAAGTAGGCATCGTCAACGCGCTCGGTACTTCCATCCCAATTGATTGCGTTAGCAATCAATGTCAAAGTGCCATCGAAGTGATCAAAGACCGCAAGATCCGAGGTCAACATAAAAGCAATTTCCGGAATATGCAGGTCGTCCTGCGCCAGTGACGGCAACCGTTCTAGGCGACGAACGATTTCATAACCGGCATAACCAACCAACCCGCCCGTCAGCGGTGGGAGGTGGGGAATGTGTGGTGAGCGCAGGTGCTTCGAGGTGATCTTGAGCGCTTCTAATGGGTCAATGTCAGTTGGTGCGCCCGAGGGGGCGGTGCCAATCCAAGTGGCCTTTCCATCCTTCTCGGTTAAAGTAGCGAGGCTCTCGATTCCGATAAACGAATAGCGAGACCAGACGCCACCATGCTCTGCTGATTCGAGAAGAAAAGTGCCAGCCCGATCTTGCGCCAATTTTTTGTAGAGGGAAAGTGGAGTCTGGCTATCGGCTAAATATCGTCGGGAGACAGGAATAACATTGAATTGCGCGGCATAGACGCGGAACTCTTCGATGGTCATCGAGCGAAGGCTCACGCTTCCACCCCAAACTCGCGGAAAAAACAACTGCGCTCACCGGTGTGACAGGCGGCGCCTATCTGCTCAACCTGAAGCAAGAGGGCATCTCCATCGCAGTCATAGCTAGCGCTGATCAATTTTTGAGTGTGTCCCGAACTCTCGCCCTTGGTCCAGAGTTGGTTTCGACTCCGACTCCAGTACGTAACACGCCCTGTGGTGAGCGTCTGTCGGAGCGCTTGCTCATTCATCCAGGCCAACATAAGAACTTCTCCAGTGGTCGAATCTTGCGCAATCGCCGCTACCAGCGCTCCTTCTGCAAGGCGTGCTGCGACTTCAACTGGGATATCCACGGAGCTATTCTGCCTTAACCGTTACTAACGGCGTACCGGATATCCATGGCGCGCGAGATCCTCTTTAACCTGGCTTATCGTAAAGGTCTGAAAATGAAAGACGCTCGCCGCCAGGAGGGCATCGGCTCCCGCTGCTAGGGCCTGCGAAAAATCTTCGAGAGCGCCCGCTCCGCCACTGGCAATCAAAGGGACGGAGGTTATTTCGCGCACCTTGCGAATCATGTCAATGTCATAACCAGCCCTGGTGCCGTCGGCATCCATAGAGTTGAGGAGGATTTCACCAACACCCCGCTTAGTGGCTTCTTCAATCCAAGTAAATGCATCAATCCCTGTACCTGTTCGCCCGCCATGGGTTGTTACTTCAAAACCAGATGCCGTCGATCCGCGACGAGCATCTACAGAGAGCACTAAAACTTGATCACCAAATCTATCCGCAATCTCGTTGATGAGCGCAGGTCTCGCTATTGCAGCTGTATTTACTCCGACTTTATCTGCACCTGCACGGAGCAGTCGATCGACATCCGCCACCTCGCGAATACCCCCTCCGACAGTCAGTGGGATAAAAACCTGCTCGGCGGTACGTGAAACCATATCTAGGGTTGTTGAACGTTCTTCTGTCGATGCAGAGATATCGAGAAAGGTTAGTTCATCAGCTCCAGCATTCCCATAAATCTTTGCTAACTCAACCGGGTCACCAGCATCGACAAGGTTTTGAAAATTTACACCTTTGACTACACGGCCCCCTGCAACATCTAGACAGGGAATGACGCGCTTGGATAATGTCATCGGTTTGCCACCTCAAGAGCTTGCGGCAGCGTGAATGCACCGGCATAAAGCGCCTTACCAACGATCGCTCCTTCAACACCGATCTCAGTAAGCGCCCGAATCGCGATGAGGTCTTCCAAACTAGAGACTCCTCCACTCGCGACAACGGGTTTATTGGTAGCGGCGCAGACTTCGCGGAGCAGTTCAAGATTTGGACCCTGGAGCGTTCCATCCTTGGCGACATCGGTCACGATGTACCTAGAGCAACCATCACGCTCTAAGCGTTCGAGCGTCTCAAAGAGATTGCCACCTTCCTGCGTCCAACCGCGAGCGGCGAGGGTATGGCCGCGCACATCAAGACCGACAGCGATTCGCTCTCCAAATTCAGCAATAACTTTGGCGGTCCAATCCGGGTTTTCCAGGGCTGCGGTTCCGAGGTTTACGCGAGTACATCCAGTCGCCAGCGCCCGGCGAAGGGATTCGTCATCCCTAATGCCACCTGAGAGTTCAACCTTGAGATTAACGCTCTTAATAACGCTCTCCAGTAGAGCGGCATTACTTCCAGTTCCAAATGCTGCATCTAAATCAACGAGATGTATCCACTCGGCTCCTGCTGCCACAAATTCTGCTGCAACTTCTAAAGGTGCTCCGTACTTGCTCGTCGCAGATAATTCACCCTGTACCAATCGCACGGCTAGGCCATCTTTTACATCAATGGCAGGCAGCAATTCCAATTTTTTGATCATAAGGTCTCCGCCCAATTAGATATGAGTCGCGCTCCAACAGCGCCGCTCTTCTCGGGATGAAATTGCACTGCGCTCACGGGACCGCGCTCCACTGCAGAGAGGAATTCTTCGCCATAGGTACACCAACTATTGCTTGCATCTGCAACAGCGCTCTTCGCAGCAAAGGAGTGGACGAAGTAAAAAGATTCGTCCTGCAACCCTTGAAAGAGAATGGACGAAGGCTCAGAGTGCACATTGTTCCAGCCAATATGAGGCAAGATCGGTGCATTAATCTGATTGACCTCGCCGGCGAAAATTCCGAGACCATCGTGGCCGTCTTTTTCGGTACCGTTAGTAAAAAGAATCTGCATGCCGACACAGATTCCAATCATCGGTTTTTGTGCAGCTACTCTAGCGTCAATAATCGCACGACCACCTGCGGCAATTAATTGCTCCATGCATGCACCGTAAGCACCAACTCCGGGGACAACTAAACCTTCACTGGCGAGACAAATATTTGGATCAGAGGTAACGATCGTCTCGTGGCCCGTCAGTGCGAATGCACGCTGTGCCGATCTGAGATTTCCAGAACCGTAATCCAAAATTGCGATCAAAGAGAGCCCTTTGTGGATGGAATGCCAGTCGTGCGACCATCAATCGCTACGGCATCGCGCAGAGCTCTAGCAACCGCTTTGAATTGCGCCTCAAAGACGTGATGAGCATTTCGGCCCTCGAGGACTCGGATATGCAAGGCAATGCGCGCCTCTGCCACGATCGATTCCCAAATGTGACGCCCCAAGGTTGTATCGAATGTACCAATTAGCTCAACGATCTCGGGCTGGCGATGAACGAGGTAGGGACGGCCGGAGAGATCCACCGCGGCCTGCACGAGAACTTCATCGAGCGGAACCATCGCATCACCGAATCGACGTATCCCAGCTTTATCTCCTAGCGCTTCGCGTAACGCTTGACCGAAGGCGAGCGAGGTATCTTCAACGGTGTGGTGCGAATCGACATCCACATCACCAGTGGTCTTCACCGTGAGATCGAACCCGGCATGCTTCCCGAGTTGAGAGAGCATGTGCTCAAAGAAAGGAACGCCAGTTTGAATATCAATGAGGCCAGAGCCATCAAGATTTAATTGTACAAAGACGTCAGACTCTTTGGTCTGGCGTTTTACGGTAGCGCTGCGCGGATTAGCCATTGGGTTCTTCCTTCGGTAGAGGGGGAATTATTCCGCAATTTTGTGGAGGACTGCGATGAATTGGGTATTTTCAGCTGGGGTTCCTATCGTTACGCGCAAGAATCCACGTAGTCCAATATCTCGAATCAAAATTCCGCGCTCCAGAAATGCCTGCCAAATAGCGCTCGACTCTCCAGAGAAGCCTCCGAAGAGAAGGAAGTTGGCCGAACTTGGAACAACTCGATATCCAACTTCAGTGATTGCATTCGCTACACGCTCGCGCTCGGTTATCAGAAGTTCAATCTCAGACTGCATCGCTGGGGCAAACTCTAATGCGGTCTCTGCAGCCGCTTGCGTCAAAGCGCTGAGGTGGTAGGGCAAACGAGTAAGTAACGAAGCATGAACTACGGCAGGCTTGGCAATCAAGTATCCAGTGCGCGCTCCTGCGAAAGCGAAGGCCTTACTCATGGTGCGCACAACAACTACGTGAGGAAAATCGGCCAGCAGCGTTACGGCTGATGGCTCTTCAGAAAATTCAGCGTAAGCCTCATCCACAATGAAAAGCCCCCCTACCGAACCAGTCGCTTCAGCGAGCTCCTTAAGGTCGGCGATAGAAGTCGAACTCCCGGAAGGATTATTAGGAGTCGTAACAAAGACCAGGTGTGGAGACTTGTCGCGAATTAACTTCTTCGCCTTGGCGATATCTATTCCAAAATCTTCATCCCGGCTTCCAGCAAACCACGGTGTCTTGGTAATTTGTGCAATAAGTGGGTGGACAGAATAAGAAGGAATAAATCCCAGCGAGAGGTGATCCGCTCCCCCGCATGCAAGAAAGAGTGTTTGCAAAATTTCGTTCGAGCCGTTAGCAGCCCAAACATTCTCTTCACTCACTTCTACGCCAGTGCTTTGCGTGATGTAATGCGCCAACTTCTGGCGAAGTCCGTGAGCATCCCGATCCGGATAACGGTTGAGGTTCCCAATTACCGCATTGAGTCGGATCGACATCGCTTCTGCGACTTCACCGGGAAGCGGGAAGGGGTTTTCGTTGGTATTGAGCGCAATAACGCCTTCAATCTGTGGCGCTCCATAGGGTGAGATATTTCGTAGATCGCTGCGCAGCGGTAACCAGTACGGCCATTGTGATTGAACCATCAGTTCTTCTCCTCAAAACGTGCGCTCATCGCTTCGCCGTGAGCCGGCAAATCCTCTGCGTTGGCGAGTGTAATTACCGTGGCGGCAATATCCATAAACGAGCTCTCGTCATACTCAATAAAGTTGACGCCCTTCAGAAATGTTTGCACTGATAGCCCGCTCGAGTGACAGGCGCATCCAGCTGTCGGAAGAACATGATTGGACCCGGCGGAGTAATCCCCCAGAGATACCGGAGCGAATCTTCCAAGAAAGACAGCACCTGCATTTCGAATCTCGGAGGCAACTGCCTCCGTGTCCTTTACGTGAAGCTCAAGATGCTCGGCTGCATAACCGTTCATAACATCGATACCCTGCTTAATGGAGTCAACGAGCACAATTGCGGATTGCACACCGGTAAGTGCAGAGCGTATCCGTTCCGAATGTCGGGTGAGTTCAACACGACGTGCCAGTTCAACCTTCACCTGATCTGCAAGTGCCATTGATGTCGTCACCAGGACTGCAGCTGCGTTGACATCGTGCTCTGCTTGACTCATCAAATCAGCGGCAACATCGCTGGCCAAGGCGGTCTCATCTGCGAGTATTCCTATCTCAGTAGGTCCAGCTTCTGAGTCAATGGCAATCAAACCGCGCAGCGCGCGCTTAGCTGCGGCCACGTAAACATTTCCAGGTCCTGTAACAAGATCTACTGGCTCGCAGAGGCCGTCGACTCCATAGGCGAACATCGCAATTGCTTGAGCTCCCCCTACGGCATAAACCTCATAGATTCCTAAGAGAGCACATGCGGCGAGAATTGTTGGATGCGGAAGACCATCAAATTCACGCTGTGGCGGTGAGGCCACCGCAATGCTGGGAACTCGCGCTATCTGTGCTGGAATAACATTCATCAACACCGAACTCGGATAGACAGCATTTCCGCCTGGAACATATAGCCCTACGCGATCCACTGGAATCCATCGCTGCGTGACACTAGCGCCTGCAACGACATCTATCCGCTCTGCACTGCGAGCTTGGGATTCATGAACGGTGCGGATGCGACCGATAGAAATTTCTAAAGCAATCTTTACAGAAGGATCCAACTCTGCGAGCGCTTCAACAATGGCGCTGCGAGGCACTCGAACATGTGCTGGAGAAATTGCATCAAACTCGAGGGCCAACTCTTTGAGAGTTGATTCATCCCCATTTTTTACTCGGTCAAGTATTGGTTCAACTGCCGCCATAGCATGCGCTACATCGAGTTTTGCACGCGGAATAGCTTTCTTATACTGAGCCTTGGAAAGTGTCTTCCCGCGCAGATCTATGAAGGGGATGGCGATATCAGAATTCACCTCTTTATTCTAAAGCGTGGCGAGGTGAGCCGTGACCTAATATCCCTTCTGGGCTAGGAAACGAGGCAGTCGGGTCCGAGAACTGATTTTAGATCTGCACTCAAACTCGGCGAAGCGGTCACGCGCAAATCATCATCAATCTTCATGACCAAGCCCTTATTTCCATCATCGAGTTTTAGATGCACCTCACGCGGGCCCGGATGGGAGCGCAAGATTTCCTTCATCCGGTCGACGAGAGGCGGTGTCACTCGAGTTGCATCGATTGTGATGACAAGCGGTCCGGTCGGAGCGCCAGAGACATCTGGAATTGTCATTTCGAGAGCTGTAATCCGCGGTGCTTCTTCCCGCTTATCGATTCTTCCTCGCACAACAATCACACGATCTTCCATCAAGTTCATCGCGTGGGTCTGATAGGTGGTCGCAAAGAAGAGGACGTCGACCGCTCCTTCCAAATCCTCGATCGAGACGATCGCCCAAGAATTACCTTGCTTAGATACTTTGCGTTGAATCTGAGTAATTAATCCACCAATGGTGACGATCTGCTCATGCCCTACCGAATCTTCAGCAATCTGTGAGAGTGGCATATCAACTGCCGCGCGCAGGACATGCTCGATGCCAAGAAGTGGGTGGTCAGAGACGTAGAGACCCAGCATTTCGCGCTCATAGCTTAAGAGCAGATTCTTATCCCATTCATCCTTTGGGATATCGAGTTCAACATCGCTTACGCTGGTCGACGCCGTACTGTCGGTACTGCCGAAGAGATCGAATTGACCAATTGCCTCGGCCCGCTTTGCCTCACTCACCGAATCGATCGCTTCAAGGTAAACCATCATCAATCCACGTCGGGTGGCCCCTAGAGAATCAAATGCTCCTGCTTTGATAAGAGATTCGATCGTCTTCTTATTACAGACCTGTTGATCTACCTTTGCCAGGAAATCACCAAAAGAAAGATATCGACCCTTGCTGGCTCGGTTGGCCACGATAGACGAAACAACATTTTCCCCGACATTGCGAATTGCAGTCAATCCAAAACGGATGTCCATCTCAAGGGGGGTGTAATCAGATGCTGACTCGTTGACGTCCGGTGGCAAGACCTTAATTCCCATGCGACGACATTCGTTGAGGTAGAGCGCACTCTTATCTTTATCATCGCGCACGCTCGTCAAGAGCGCGGCCATATATTCCGTAGGGAAATTCGCCTTTAAGTAGGCGGTCCAGTACGAGACCAGGCCATAACCAGCAGAGTGCGCTCTGTTGAATGCATAGTCCGAGAAGGGAATCAGGGTATCCCAGAGTTTCTTGATAGCGTTCTTACCGAAACCGCCAGTTACCATTCCTGCTTCGAAATTTACATACTCTTTATCAAGGATCTCTTTGTTCTTCTTGCCCATTGCTTTGCGCAATAAGTCAGCGCGTCCCAGCGAGAAGCCGGCAACCTTCTGCGCAATAGCCATCACCTGTTCCTGGTAAACGATCAAACCATATGTATCGCCCAGAATTTCAGAGAGCGGTTCAGACAACTCTTCATGAATCGGCTCCACTGGCTTGCGGCCATTCTTTCGATCGGCGTAGTCAGTATGTGCATTGACGCCCATCGGACCCGGACGATAGAGCGCAATCACCGCTGAGATATCTTCAAAAGAATCGGGTGCCATCTGACGAAGCAACGCTCGCATCGGGCCACCATCGAGCTGAAAGACCCCTAGCGTCTCTCCCTTGCCCAGAAGTTCAAAGGTCTTGGGATCATCCAAGGTGAGTACCGAAAGATCTACATCGATCCCTTGATTCTTCTTGATATTTATAAGGCAATCATCGAGAACTGAAAGGTTGCGCAAGCCGAGAAAATCCATCTTGAGTAGACCTGTTGCTTCGCACGCGCCCATATCGAATTGGGTAATGATGGCGCCATCGGATTCGCGGCGGTGAATGGGAATCACTTCAAGCAATGGCTCTTTGCTCAGGATTACTCCAGCTGCGTGTACTCCCCACTGACGCTTGAGTCCTTCTAGACCGCGCGCGGTATCCACGATTCGTTTTGCATCACTATCAGTCTCATAGACCGTGCGAAATTCGCCAGCCTCACCATACCGATCATTCTTTGGGTCAAAGATGCCAGAGAGTGTGATGTCTTTGCCCATAATGGTCGGTGGGAGCGTCTTGGTAATTTTGTCGCCGATGGCATAGGGATAGCCCAAGACGCGGGTGGCATCTTTAAGTGCCTGCTTCGACTTTATGTTGCTATAGGTAATGATCTGCGCAACTCGATCTTCACCATACTTATTGGTCGCATAAGCAATCATCTCGGAGCGACGTCGCTCGTCGAAATCTAGGTCGATATCTGGCATAGAAATACGCTCTGGATTAAGGAAGCGCTCGAAGAGCAGGCCATGCTTGATCGGATCGAGCGCCGTGATCCCAAGCGCGTACGAGACTAAGGAGCCAGCTGCAGAACCACGACCTGGACCTACGCGAATTCCTACCTCACGTGCATGAGCACAGAGATCTGAAACAACGAGGAAGTATCCAGGAAAGCCCATCTTGATCATGACGCTCAGTTCATAGTCCAGACGTTCTTGGTACGCGGCGGCTACATCACCATTCATACGTTGCGCCAGCCCAAGATTCGAAAGTTTGGTCAACCAAGAATCTTCACTTTCACCAGCAGGTACTTCAAATTGAGGCAGTAGGTTTTCGCCTTCGCGAAGCGTCACATTGCAGCGCTCGGCAATCAATAAGGTGTTATCACAACTCTCTGGAAAGTCCTTGAAGAGTTCACGCATCTGCGAGGCGCTCTTGAGGTAAAACTCATCGTTATCGAATTTAAATCTCTTGGGATCGGCCATCGTTGACCCCGATTGCACGCAGAGCAGCGCCTCATGAGCAACGGAATCCTCATTCTTCGTATAGTGCAAATCGTTAGTGGCCAAGAGTGGAAGCCCCAACTCTTTACCGAGTTTGAGAAGATCTGCCTTCACCCTCTTTTCGACATCAATGCCGTGGTCCATGATTTCAAGGAAGAAGTTTTCAGGACCAAAGATATCTCGCAACTCGCTGGCAGCAGTCATGGCTTCTTTGTAGGCGCCCATACGAAGGCGAGTCTGGATCTCTCCACCTGGGCATCCAGTTGTGGCGATTATGCCCTTCGAATATTTCGCCAGCAATTCTCGATCCATACGCGGCTTGTAATAAAAACCTTCAAGAGATGCCAATGAGGAAAGTTTGAAAAGATTAGAGAGCCCCACATTATTTTCAGCGAGCAAGGTCATGTGGGTGTATGCACCACCACCCGAAACATCATCTTCGCCACCATCGGCCCACTTCACACGTTTTTTATCAAAACGACTCTCGGGAGCCACATAGGCTTCAATTCCGATGATCGGTTTGACGCCAACTTTACGAGCCTGTTTATTGAATTCAAAGGCTCCAAAGACATTTCCGTGATCTGTAATCGCGATCGCCGGCATTTCTTGTCTAGCTACCTCTTTGACCAACTCTTCAACGCGCGCGGCACCATCCAACATCGAATACTCGGTGTGGACATGGAGATGGACGAAATTGGATTTCTGCGACACGGTTAGCGAGATTACTACTGTGGCTAAATCTGACGGCTGTTTTGCTCAAGCTCGTCTAATGAGCGTGTCAGGTCCAGCGGGTATTCAGAGGCAAATGCCATCTTTGCCCCCGTTACTGGGTGGGTAAATTTGAGTTCACGAGCGTGCAGCCAAGGGCGGTGGATATTTAAACGATCTGCGATGGTGTGATCTGCGCCGTATGTGAGATCGCCAACAAGGGGGTGGTGGAGAGCGGCAAAGTGGACCCGAATCTGATGGGTCCGCCCCGTTTCGAGTTCGATCTCGAGGAGTGAGACAGCAGGAAAGAGTTCAAGGGAGGTGTAGTGAGTGATAGATGGCTTTCCATCTGCAACAACCGCAAAGCGATAATCCTCGCGCGGATGGCGGTTGATGGGCGCATCAATAGTTCCTTGAGATGGATCCATATGACCTTGGACCATGGCGTGATACACCTTCGTCACAGTGCGATCTCTAAATTGATCCTTGAGCGATGAATATGCGGCCTCATCTTTAGCGATGACCATTAATCCAGTGGTTCCTACATCGAGGCGATGAACAACTCCCTGCCGTTCGGCAGCACCACTTGTAGATACGTTATATCCAGCAGCAATTACCGCACCGATGACTGTTGGACCTTGCCACCCTGGGCTGGGATGTGCAGCAACGCCAGCGGGCTTATTGATGACAATGATCTGTTCGTCGTTGTAGACGACTTCTAGACCTTCCACCGGAGTTGGCGTCAATTGCGGTGCACTCTTTGCCGGTGGCATCAAAATCTCGAGCACATCGGCGGTCGAAACCTTATCTGATTTGGTAACGGGCTTTCCATCACGTGAGATCTCTTCATTTTCGATGAGCGAAACAACCGTCGAACGAGACAGGCCCAACATCCGGGCAAGTGCGGCATCTACCCGCTCTTGATCTAAGCCTTCTGGGATAGAGATCACCTTTAATTCGCGTTCAGGGAACGTCATAACGGGACCTCGGTTTCACATCATTTATAAGGAGAATTGCAATGGTTACTGCAGAGATAACAATAGAGGTATCTGCCAAGTTAAATATCGGCCAGTGCGGCAACCGAATCCAATCAACCACCTGGCCATGCAATAAGTAGGGTGGACGAAAGAGGCGATCTACAAGATTCCCGCTTATGCCGCCCAAGAGGAACCCTAAGGCGATCCCCCATGAGCGTGCGGTAATCGATTTCGAAAAGAGGTAAATACCTGCTACGCCTAAGAATGAAAGGAGCGAGAGGAAGACCGTGGCGCTCTGTGCGATGCCAAAGGCTGCTCCAGAGTTGGCAGTCAACTGCAGTTGCAGAAAAGAACCGAGAATTGGCTTTGGATTGACTCCCAAAGTGTGCAGCGCCAGCACTTTTGAACCACTATCAAGCGTAATAATTGATATGGCAACGGCGAGTAAAGATGTAACTGCTTTTCTATGAGGTGCTGAGTTAATCAGCGCCGTTCCTCTTTCTGCTTACAAGCCATACAGAGAGTTGCACGAGGGAAGACTTGCAATCGTGCCTTACCAATTGCGTTCCCGCACTCTTCGCAGCGGCCATATGTCTTGGTATCAATCCGTTCGACGGCGCGCTCGGTCTGCAGCACCATGTCACGAGCGTTGTACACAAGTGACATCTCATGCTCACGCTCAAAGGTCTTGGTACCAGCATCGGCTTGATCGTCGCCAGCGCCGACTCCGGCTGCAGAGATGAGATCTTGCATTTCGCCTTCGGCTTCGCTCAGCTCAGATTTCAAGCGGACTAACTCTTTAGCGAGTTCAGAGCGCATTGTCTTCAATTCCGCAGCCGTCCAAGGATTTTCATTCTCATTTACTACCAATGGAGCAGGCGCGCCTTTGATTGGTTTAAGAATGTGATTGCGCTTACCGCTCTTCACCGGACGAGGTGGTGGGGGCATAACTAAACGGCGCTCTTCGATAATAACTTCGGGGCCGGTGTTAACTTCATGTGGAGTGACGGTGATGGTCGTTGAATCGCCAGTCGTCGTACTCTGCAACTTTGCGGGAAAGGGTTTGCCAACAGCCTTCTTAGCTGGAATCTTCGCTACGGTCGGGCTCTTCGCCGAGGTCGGCTTCACACTTTTAGGCGAAGAACCGGCGAGCTTCTTGGCGGGAGCGCCCTTGGTGGTTGCCGATTTCTTGGTACTGCTAGCTACGGGGGATTTCTTTGCTGGCACGGATTTCACTGCTTTCTTAGCCACTAGTTTCTTCGCCACGAGCTTTTTTGCTGGTGGGGACTTTTTTACCGCGCTCTTCTTGGCAATTTCTCTCTTGGAAACAGCCTTCTTAGCAGGAGCCTTCTTTGCCGTAGGAGTCATATCAATAGTCACATCTCTAGTCAGCCCACATATGAGTAGCCACCAGAGGCCACCTTTGTGAGTTACCCGCGAGCGAGAAGGCTAGAGCGAAGAGCGCTGAATTACCAACTTCGCCGCGCTAGACTCGCGCTTTCACCACAGTTCGGGCGATTATTCAGGAAATCGCCCACCTAAAGAGACGATAGCGAGGATATGAGATGGCAGCGCAAGGCTCTCACCCATTTAACAGCCTCTCGCCTCAGATCGACCTCCCGGCCACTGAGCGCCAGATCCTTACCTTCTGGGAGGAGAATGAAATCTTCTCTAAGAGCGTCTCGGCTCGCGATGGAGCTCCACGTTGGACTTTCTATGAGGGTCCGCCAACGGCAAATGGATCTCCTGGAACACATCACATTGAAGCGCGCGTCTTTAAGGATCTCTTCCCCCGCTATCAAACGATGAAGGGCAAGCAGGTAATACGCAAAGCTGGTTGGGATTGCCACGGGTTACCGGTCGAAATCGCCGTCGAAAAAGAGTTAGGTTTTACTGGCAAAGGTGATATCGAAAAGTATGGCATTGCAGCATTCAATGAAAAGTGCCGTGACTCGGTGCAACGGCACGTTGATGAGTTCACCTCAATGACTCGCAGAATGGGTTTCTGGGTTGACTTCGACGAGGCCTATTGGACGATGTCTCCTGAATATGTTGAGAGCGTCTGGTGGTCACTGCAACAGATCTGGCAGAAAGGCCTCCTGGTCCAGGATCATCGCGTCGCTCCTTATTGCCCTCGCTGTGGAACTGGTTTATCCGATCACGAATTGGCGCAAGGCTACGAGACGGTTACCGATCCATCGGTGTATGTCCGCTTCCCTGCCACATCAGGTGCGCTCGCCGATTTAGGCGCAGCATTCTTAGTCTGGACAACAACTCCTTGGACTTTAGTTTCCAATACCGCAATTGCCGTCAACCCAAAGGTTGAGTACCAAGTCTGCGAAATTGCGCGCGAGGATACAACCGAAAGATTGGTCATCGCGACAAACCTCGCACATCTGCTTGGAGAAGATCGCACGGTGATCGCCACCTTCCTCGGTTCGGAATTAGAGCGCATCACCTACCAACGTCCACTCGATCTCATTGAGATCCCCGATTCTCATTTCATTGTATTAGCAGATTACGTCACCGTCGAAGATGGGACTGGATTAGTACACCAATCCCCGGCCTTTGGAGCCGATGACTTACAGGTAAGCCGTCGATATGGCCTCCCAGTCGTCAATCCAATGGCACCTGATGGAAAGTTCTTGCCCGAGGTTCCACTCGTAGGAGGAGTTTTCTTCAAAGAGGCCGATAAAACGTTGCTCCGCGAATTGAAATCTCGTGGCGTCCTCTTCCGTCAGCTTCAATTCGAGCACTCCTACCCACATTGTTGGCGCTGCCACACTCCCCTTATGTACTATGCGCAACCATCGTGGTACATACGCACCACTGCCATCAAAGAGAAGTTAATCGCTGAAAATGCTAAGACGGATTGGCATCCCGAAACCATTAAAACAGGGCGTTACGGCGATTGGCTCGAGAACAATATCGACTGGGCCATCTCGCGAAATCGTTATTGGGGCACTCCACTTCCGTTGTGGCGCTGCCCTGAGAACCATCTGCATTGCGTTGGCTCACTCGCCGAACTTTCAACCCTCTCGGGTCAGGATGTCAGAGCCACCGATCCTCATCGCCCCTTTGTCGATGACATTACCTTTCCCTGTCCACAATGTTCACAAACCATGAATCGCGTCAGCGAAGTTATTGATTGCTGGTATGACTCAGGAGCAATGCCATTTGCACAATGGGGTTATCCGCACAAAGAGGGATCCGTTGAAGCGTTGGCCGGCGCATATCCCGCAGACTTTATTTGTGAAGCAATTGATCAAACACGCGGGTGGTTCTACACCCTGATGACAATTGGCACCCTCGTCTTTGACGAATCGTCATACAAAACTGTTCTCTGCCTTGGTCACATCTTGGATAAAGATGGCAGAAAGATGAGCAAGCATCTTGGAAATGTTCTGCAACCTATGCCGCTGATGGATCAACATGGCGCTGATGCTGTGCGTTGGTACATGCTCGCCGCAGGTTCACCATGGAGTGCCCGCCGCGTTGGACATGACGCTCTCTCCGACGTTGTTCGTAAAACTTTGCTGACATATTGGAACACTGTCTCTTTCTTCAGCCTCTACGCCCACGCGGCTAATTTCGAGTTTGCTGCAGACCGCCGAGCATCTGAAGTAACCATGGATCGTTGGATAATCTCAGAACTCAATCAATTAGTAACATCAGTAGATCTCGCCTTTGAAGAGTTCAACTCGCAAGAGGTCGGTCGTCTACTGGCGACATTTATCGACGATTTATCAAACTGGTATGTGCGACGATCGCGTCGCCGATTCTGGGATGGCGATACCGATGCTCTTAGCACCCTCTTCACATCTCTTAAAACACTTACACAGCTCATGTCTCCGATGGTTCCTTTCATCACCGAACATGTCTGGCAGACTTTAATTCGAGTGGGTCAACCCAACGCCACCGAATCGGTGCACCTTTCCTCTTTCCCCGTCACCGATGCTGAAGTTATCGACTCCAAGCTTTCGGCATCTGTCGCGCTTTCGCGCCGCCTGGTTGAACTAGGACGAGCCGCTCGAGCTGAGTCCAAGCTCAAAATCCGCCAACCTCTTTCGCGCGCCCTAGTGGCGGCTTCAGGTTGGGGGGCAATGGATCCAGAAATTCGTGAACATATTCAAGATGAGCTCAATGTCCTAAGACTCGATCTTCTCGGTGATGAGAGCGAAGGTCTTGTCAGTATCGCAATCAAGGCTAATTTCAGAACTATTGGGTCTCGCTACGGCGGGGATGTGCAAGCGATCGCAGCTGCCATCAGCCAGGCAAATGCCACCGAGCTGGTACACGCTCTGCGCCAATCCGGAATTTATAACCTTAACTACGGTGACAAGGTCGCCCAACTCACAAGCGATGATTTAGTAATTACTGAAACCCCTAAAGAGGGTTGGTCGGTAGCAAGCCACTCAGGTGAAAGCGTCGCGCTAGATCTCACTCTTACCCCAGAACTGCTACAGGCCGGGTTGATGCGCGAAGTAATTCGCACCATTCAAGAGCAGCGAAAAAATAGTGGCTTTGATATTAGCGACCGGATTCATGTGCGTTGGAATTCTGGAGCCGACGTTGCCACTGCGATCGCGCACTATGTAGATCAAATCTCCGAGGAAGTTCTCGCACTATCTATTTCTCGTGACGAATCATTGGCAACTGCAGGCAATGAGATTGGTTTAGGGCTCGCGCTTAGTAAGGATTAATTTAATGAATGCGACGAGCGAACGAAATTAAAATTTCTGTTACGAAGAAGATCAGGATGAAAGAGATATCAACCGCGACTGGTCCAATACGCAGCGCTGGAATAAAACGGCGGACAAAGCGCATCACTGGATCGGTAATCGCATAGACCGCTTCAGCTATAGCGAGAACAACTCCCCGTGGGCGAAACGATGGTGAAAATATTCTGATGTAATCCAGAATCACTCGAGCGAAGAGCGAGATTATAAAGAGCTGCAGCACCCATACAAGCACTATTCCAAGACTGCTCATTGTTTTACTCCACCCACCGCGAGGTTAATTCAGCTCTGATTGAAGAAACTTGCTTCTGCCGCTGCTGTCTTATTCTCACTGCTTACCCGAACATTTGCTGGGGTGAGAAGAAATACCTTTGAAGTGACGCGTTCAATACTTCCATGCAATCCAAAGACCAGGCCCGAAGCAAAATCCACCAAGCGCTTACGCTCAGATTCATCCATATCGGAGAGATTCATCAAGACGGGTTGGCTCATGCGATAACGCTCGCCTACCGTGCGTGCTTCATTGTAAAAACGAGGATGGATAGTAAAGATCTGATCCATGATGGGCAACGACTCTTGCACCGGCATCAACGCTGGGGCAGGAATCGGGTTGAATGTTGGCCGTGCTGATTGCGCAAGCGAGCGAACTGCGCGACGAGGCGCTTCGGCTGCAACGACAGGTTGAAGATCTTCCTCTTCATCTACAAGTCCGAGGTAGTTTGCCGCTTTCTTAAATACATTAGCCATAGCCTAATTTTAGGCTGGTAGTTCACGAGAACCGAGGATTGAACTCCCGATCCGTAGATGTGTCGCGCCAGCGGCAATAGCTGCCTCAAAATCTCCACTCATCCCCATAGAGAGCGCCGTCATTGTAGGAAAGGAGTTGAGGACGCGCTTGTGGATCGCACTCATTTGGGCAAAGGCGCGCTCTGGCTCTAGCCCATTGGGAGCCACTGTCATAAGTCCTATGGGAAATATCTCGGCCTCCATTTTTACTGCCTCCACCAGGGATTCCAGATCCTCAGCACGAACTCCGCCTCGATCTGCCCGCTCCGGCTCTAGATTTACTTGGATAAAGAAATTTTGGACCCTGCTCTCGCCGACGGAAGCAAATTTGCGGGCATGATCGAGTGAGTCCAATGAGTGAACCGAATCAGCCCAACTGGCTATCGATTTAATCTTTCTTCCTTGTATCTGTCCTTGAAAATGCCAAGCAATATCCCCCGGCAGTTGCTCTGACTTGAGAGCTCCTTCCTGATCTCGATTTTCACCAAATGCCCGAATTCCGAGTCGATAGAGAATCTGTGCATCGGTCTGTGGGAAATTTTTTGTCACGACAATGAGTTCTATCTCCTCGCGCTTTCGACCCGCTCTGTGCGCAGCGCCTGCAATCCGTTCCTCTACATCTAGTAGTCGATTCGCAATCTCTTCTTCCCGTGTCATAGTGAAATTAGCCCTACCTGGCGGGCTCCTACATCTCCACCTCTGAAGGAGAAGTAATGTGGGTTTTCCAAGGTACAGACATTCAGATTACGAACAGAAACTCCCATCGTTTCCAACTCATATGTCACACCTGACTGCAGGTCAAGTGAATGAAGTGCATCTGAAGTTCTCGTGGCTGGGAAGAGTTCACCAATTTCTTGATACATATCCGGTGCAACTTCGTAGCATTTCCCGCAGATGCTGGGGCCTATTGTCGCTCTGATATCAGCCGCACCTAGTTCTCGCATTTTAGTTACCGTCTTTCCCGCAATGCCTTTCGCAAATCCCACACGTCCAACGTGAGCGACTCCAACCCATCCTGCAGCGGAAAAGGTTATCGGCATGCAATCCGCGGCCAGTGCCGCCAATCCCACCCCTTTTGCGCTTGTAATAAGAGCATCACATTCAAACTCTCCACCCGAATCGTCAACGACTGAAACGATCTCGCTATGGCTCTGCTTCATGAAATGCAGAACTGGCAAAGAGAGGGAAATCCTTAAAGCCTCACGCGCATTCGCAACTTTGAGATCTCCGCCATGGAGAGAGGTAAAGAGAATCCGAGACATTTATTTCATAAAGTCAGGAACGTCTATCTCATCCTCACTCACAAGATCTTGGAAAGTCACACGACGTCGGGGCGTCGTCGAAACCGTAATTTCCACGGTATCTTCAATTCCATCGAGCTCGAGCGCAACAGCAATCGGATCATTTGCTGCTATCGGATCTGCTTGACCGCTAAGCGCGGCAGCGTCGATAGTTGGCATTGGTGCCCTCTTTGGCGCACCACCATCAAAGCCCGCAGCAATTACCGTGATTCGAACTTCATCGCCTAGCGCATCATCAATAACGGTTCCAAAGATAATGTTTGCATCAGGATGGGCGGACTTTGCAACTAGTTCAGCTGCTTCGCTCAATTCAAAGAGACCCAAATCGGAACCTCCAGCGATAGAGAGAAGCACGCCACGTGCGCCATCTATCGATGCTTCTAATAATGGACTAGCGATAGCCAATTCAGCGGCCCGCGTTGCGCGAGCCTCTCCCCTGGCAGATCCGATTCCCATGAGCGCAGAACCGGCACCCTGCATAACGCTCTTGACATCGGCAAAGTCCAGGTTGATGAGGCCGGGAGTTGTAATTAAATCTGTGATGCCTTGCACTCCAGAGAGCAAGACTTGATCTGCGCTACGGAAAGCTTCTACAGCGGTGATAGAGCGATCTGATATTGCAAGCAATCGATCATTAGGAATAACTATCAAGGTATCAACCTCAATTCGAAGAAGTTCAATTCCTTCTTCGGCTTGGAGGGTGCGGTGCTTGGCTTCAAATGAAAATGGCTTAGTGACAACACCAACAGTGAGCGCTCCTAAATCTTTTGCAACTTTTGCGATGATTGGTGCACCTCCGGTACCAGTACCACCACCTTCACCCGCTGTTACAAAAACCATATCAGCACCTCGTAGTACTTCTTCGATCTCTTCAATATGATCAAGTGCGGCTTGCCGTCCAACTTCAGGAGATGCGCCAGCCCCAAGACCACGAGTTGATTTACGACCGATATCTAATTTCACATCGGCATCACTCATAATGAGTTGCTGTGCATCGGTATTGATAGCAATAAATTCGACACCCTTGAGTCCCGCTTCAATCATCCGATTGACAGCGTTCACTCCTCCGCCACCAATTCCAACAACCTTGATAACGGCCAAATAATTTTGCGGTGTCGCCACGATATACCTCTCCTAAGACTCTAAATCTCAGGTCGAGACTTAAAGCGCTGCCCACTTCTTATGCGGTAAAAGTAGGGTTCAGCGCCAGTGCAATCAATAACCGACACGATAAGCAGAGCAGGCAATCTCTAAACGCGGCGTTGAGAGTAATTACTTAACTATTGGAGATAACGGATTGGAAAGATCGACGCTATTAATTTTCTTATTTTCAGGAAGCAGCAAAAGGTGGCGTAAAACCTGCACTTTTAGAGCAATATCGGTAGTTGCTCCCCATGTGATCGCCAATTGTTTGTACCCCGGCAACGATGTTGTGAGATTAATTTGATTGCTTTGATCGACCGCCAAACTTAAGAGATTTGCTGTGAGATCTGCTGGGGTTTGTGACAGAAACGTTGCTATGGCTGCCCGTGAATCGGTTCCAGCAAGGGCAAAGTCGATGAAGGGAATTCCCGCGGGTGGATTAGGAGAGGTGAAGTTGTAGCCCTGCGCATCGAAATATTCAGACGTTCCTTGGGTATCGACATATTGCGCGATTGGGTGGTGCGCGGTGATTGTAATTCGAACATCATGGGCTAACCAGCGCCTATTCACCGTGACCTTATCTACCCACGGGAGCTCAGAGAGGTCATGAACAATCCGCTGTGAACTAACACGAGCCATTGGAAGTCCAACATGCAAATCTTTCGGAATGATTAATGGTGAAACAATGGCTTCGTTTCCAGAGGCCGATATCTCTATCGAGTGAATCTCTAGCGCTTTGGACCAGCCAAGTAAATACCCCAGCAATCCGATGAGTAAGACCGCAAGGAGAATTCCCGGTGCATTGCGGTAGCGACGTTTACGCATATCTCTCTTCGAGCGCCTGAACGATCACTGGGGCAAGAGAGTTAACGTCCCCCGCTCCAAGCGTCATGATGACATCTCCAGGTTCAGCAATTTCGAGAACATCACGCACGACACTAAGCATGGAAGGCTCATGAAAGATTGTGCCGCTACTCGAAGCTCTAGTAATCAATTGCGATGTCACTCCGGGAATTGGCGTTTCGCTGGCTGGATAAACCTCAAGAACGAAGGCCCGATCTGCGAGCTCGAGTGATCTCGCAAACTCTGCAAAAAATGCTTGTGTGCGCGAAAAACGGTGTGGTTGAAAAACCACGATAACCCGCCCAGGTGTTGCATAAGCCTTTGCAGTTTCCAGAGTTACCCTTATTTCGGTGGGATGATGGCCATAGTCATCTATAACTTCTATTCCATGCACCTTGCCTTTGTGTTCAAAACGTCGACGAGAACCGCTAAAAGATTCCAGACCATGCAATAACTCTGGGATGCTCGCTCCTAAACGTTCTCCTGCAGCCAAAGCTGCCGTGGCATTGAAGACATTGTGGAGACCGGGAATGGTTAAATGTAATTCTGGAAGTACCTTGCCATTCTTGGTAATACGCGCGAACGAAGATGCTGGTTCAAGCAACACTCTTGATATGTCGTACTCTGCATCCTTCGCGCCGTAGCTAATAATTGATAAATCCGTGCGGGTTATGCGGGATAGAAGTTCGACCACTCCAGGATCATCTGTACATGCAATGACAAAGCCGTCGGGCGCAATCGTGGCGATGAATTCAATAAATATCTGGTACAAATCTTCGATCGATGCAAAGTGATCCACGTGATCGAGTTCAAGATTTGTAATAATTGCGCCCAGGGGATGGTAGGCAGTAAATGACCCATCTGATTCATCCGCTTCGGCGATAAATATATCCCCGCTGCCCAAATGGGCATTGACCCCAGAGCTATTAATCAAGCCACCAATAGCGAATGATGGATCAAGTCCTGCGCGCTGCAACGCGACAGTCAGCATCGAGGTCGTGGTGGTCTTACCGTGTGTTCCTGCAACGGCGATCGACCGCTTGCCCTCCATAAGAATCGCGAGCGCTTGAGCGCGAGTTATCGTTTCAATCCCTAGCTCTTGCGCCGCAAGAAGTTCAGGGTTGCTCGATGATATCGCCCCAGAGGTAATCAAGAGATCGATCCCTTCAACGTTGGCAGTGTTATGCCCGATGAAGATCTGTGCTCCGAGCGATGCCAAAGATTGAGTGATTGAACTCTCCTTAACATCACTTCCACTAATCGAAAGCCCCTGAGAGAGCATGATGCGAGCGATGCCTGACATACCCGCTCCGCCGATCCCTACAAAGTGGATCCGCTTACCAGCGAGTTTCTGCACGTTACTCATGAGCTAATACTTTCAGAGATCGGCGAGCTATTTCTTCGCTAGCGTTGAGGGGAAAATCCATGCGCCGCCCAGAGGATCTCCATTTTTCGGCGTTCATCACTAGTTGATCGATGTGAGAGAGTAACCAGTTAGAAGTGAACTCTGCATTGCTTACTAGCTCGCCTCCGCCTTTGGCCGTGACTACTTTTGCATTTTCACTCTGCTCACCATTGCCTATTGGTAGTGGGACGAAGAGGCTATAAATACCCAAAATGCCGACCTCTGTAACCGTCACCGCTCCACTGCGAGAGATGACAATGTCGCTCGCTGCATACGCTCTGGCCATGTCGTCGATATATCGCAGTGGAAAGTACCCGGCTTGTGCCAGCGGCAATTCATTCTTTGCCCCTACAGCATGAATTATTTGATAACCCCGACGAGAAATTTCAACTTGCGACTGTGCAATGGTTTCATTGAACTTCATTGAGCCCAAAGATCCACCAAAGACCAGGATCGTTTTAGTGTCAGGATCCAAGTTCATGGCGCGAAGAGCCACCTCGCGGGCGCTACGACGAGCTTTCAAATCCAATGCGGCTAGCTCTAGGATCTCCTTGCGCATTGGAATTCCGACTCGTTCTGGCGAATCCTCTCCAAAGGCGCGCAGCATGAGCGCACCACAGCGCAGCGCCAATTTATTCGCCATACCCATCTTGGCATTTGCCTCGTGGGCAACAATCGGAATCCCCGCGCGGCGCGCAGTGAGATAAACCGGTGCTGCAACATACCCACCAAATCCAATTACGAGATCTGCCTTCGCAATTAACTCTCTGGTTTGAAGCAAAGTCTGTCTAAACCTCCATGGCCAGGTCAGGAGATCTTTATCCAAGCGGCGCGGAAATGGCGCCTTATTGATGATGTGTAAGGGAAATTTCGCAGGAGGTACAAGTGCATTCTCTACGCCTTCACTTGTCCCAATAAAGTGAGAATCAATTTCTGGATGGTTTTCTCGCAACCAGCGTGCAACCGCAAGTGCGGGTTCGACGTGGCCCGCCGTACCGGCTCCTGCGAAGAATATGGTGCTCACTCCTATGCCCTCTTACGCGACTTAATAGCAGCTCGAACTCTTGGATCTTTACGTGAGACGTTAAGGACATAGCCCACCCCTAAGAAATTGGCTATCAAGGAAGAGCCCCCATAACTTATGAAGGGAAGAGTCACGCCAACTACAGGTAGAACGCCGATGACAGAACCCACGTTGATGATCACCTGCATCATCAACCAAGCTCCAACGCCTGCGCAGGCATACCGAGAGAAAAGATCCTTAGTCTGCATTGCTGTGCGGAAGATCCCATAAATAAGGGCGGCATAAAGAGCGAGGACGACCAAGGTGCCAAGCAGACCTAACTCCTCGCCAATAACTGCAAATATGAAATCAGTATGGGCTTCTGAGAGATTGCCCCACTTCTGCCGGCTCGCTCCCAGTCCCACACCAAAGAGGCCACCGCTCGCCAACCCCATCACGGAGTGTGCAGGTTGCCAGCCCGCTAATTTATAAACCGCAGGGGCAAAAGGATTCAAGACTGCGGCGAAGCGATGCAGGCGATACGGCGCCAACGCGACCATTCCAACAACGCCTGCAACCGCTAACAATCCCAAGAGGATGAAGTGACGCAAAGGAAGTCCACTCACAAAGAGCATCGTAGAAACGACGCCTAAGATGATAACGGTAGTGCCCAAGTCGCCGCCTTTGAGAATTAAGAGAACAAGCGGCAGTGTTCCCGAGAGCACAAAACCGACGTGGCGCATTGCAGAGCGATTGACGACCGTTTCATCGAATTTGCGGAGTTGACCAGAACACCACAAGATCAACCCAAGTTTTGCAAACTCCGAAGGCTGCATTGTGAAACCTGCAAAGTGAATCCAGTTGGTATTCCCATTTACAGTTAATTTAATACCAGGGATGAGCGGAAGACAGAGCGCAAGGAATGAGAGCACAAAGGAATAACGTGTAATGCGTTCCCACACGCGCGTTTTCCAATTCGAAACCACAAGTACGGTGACAATTGATACTGCAAAGAAGAGCAACTGCTTAAAGAAGATTGAGTACGTAGAGCCCGATTGCTGTAACGAGACGACGCTGGAAGCCGACAACACCATCACGATACCTAACCCCGATAGGAAGGTCAGAGATCCTAGAATCATGTAATAGGGAGCATCAGACCGTTGAAGATAATTCGAGTATTTTTCGCGGCGGGTTGGTTCTTTGATACTCATCGCCCAACCACCTCCCGCACCATTTCTACAAATTTCTCGCCGCGATCTGCGTAATCTTCAAATTGGTCCATCGATGCACACGCAGGAGCTAAAAGCACAGTGTCTCCGCTTTTCGCCAACTCTTGTGCTTGCGTCACCACATCGCGCATTAATTCTAGAGAATCTCCGTTGAAGGGCATGATGTAATAAGGAATCTGTGGCGCGAACTTTGAAAGAGCGGTCGCGATGATAGGCGCATCTTGACCAATCAGAATGGCCGCCTTAATACGTAAGGCACAACGTTCGATAAGCGGTCCCATTTCGGCGCCCTTTGCCAAACCGCCAGCGATCCAAATGGAAGATATATGAGAGAGCAGCGCTGCGGCTGCTGCATGAGGATTTGTTGCCTTGGAATCATTTACCCAGGTAATGCCTTCTTTTTCAAGTACAACCTCAAGGCGATGGCGATCTAGCGTGAAGTTCTGCAACCCCGTCCTGATCTCTTCGTGAGAAATTCCAATTGCAAGTGCCAGACCAGCAGCGGCCATAGCATTTGAAACATTATGGGGTACTGCGGGATGAATATCTGAAAGCTCAGCAAAATCAACGGCACGTGATGGGTCAGAGGTAAACGCACGATCTACCAGAAGGTTTTCAACTAGCCCTAATTCTCCGGCTTGCGGAGTATCGAGATTGTAGAAGATTTTTCTGCCCGACCACGAGGTCGATCTGATGACACTTTCAGTATCTTGCCCATTGATGATCGCAACCGAACCAGCATCTAGAAGCCGTAACTTTGCCAGAGCGTACTGATCGAAAGAGCCATGCCAATCGATGTGATCAGGGGCAATATTAAGGAGTGCGACCGCTTCATAGCGGGGAAGTTTGCTCCATTGCAATTGGAAAGAAGATAATTCCAGAGCTAGATAATCGAATTTTTCACCTGAAGCAAGCACTGAGATAACAGGTTCGCCAACATTTCCACATGCGATACCGCTTTTGGTGCTGTAATCAAAGATCGATTGCACCATCTGGATAGTGGTGGTCTTTCCATTTGTACCTGTAAGAGCAATCCACTTCTGGTCGGGGGCAATATCCTCCTTTACCTTCCATGAAAAATCTATCTCGCTTAAGATCTCACAGCCGGTGGTTTCTAGAGCAACAATGATGGGGTGATCGGTCCGCCAGCCAGGCGAGACAACAGCTAAATCATAAGCAGAGTTCACTTCGCGCAGTGCGCCCGGAGCCTTCTCATCGTACAAATCTGCGTTGATGCCCCGAGTAATAAAGAAATCTAAGAGAGCAGAACCTGTCACTCCAGCGCCAATGATTGCTACGTTCTTGGCCGACAGTTCATGCATGAATGACATTTAAGAGGTCACCCACTGCGCATAAAAGAGGCCGAGTCCGGCTGCCACACTCAGACCCGCGATGATCCAGAACCTAATGACGATTGTCACTTCAGCCCAGCCTAATAGTTCGAAGTGATGTTGCAAGGGCGCCATTCTAAATACCCTTTTCCCGCCCGAAGCCTTGAAATACAACGTTTGAATGATCACTGACATAGTGATGATGACAAAGAGTCCGCCCAGTGCGGCGAGTAACATCTCAATTCGCAAAGTAATTGCAAGGCCCGCGATCGCTCCACCCAATGCAAGTGATCCAACATCCCCCATAAAGATGCGGGCAGGTGAGGTATTCCACCAAAGGAATCCAGCACACGAGCCAGCAAAAGCGGCAGCCAAAACGGCGAGATCAAGCGGGTCTCGCACCACGTAACACTTTGACGTTAATACTTCGACATTTCCGAGGCCACAACTCTGACGAAATTCCCAGACGCCTATAACCACAAAGGAGAGAAGCGTCATGATCGATGTCCCGCTCGCTAATCCGTCTAGACCATCGGTGAGGTTGACCCCATTGCTTGTACCCAGGACCAGAAAGACCACCCAGATAATGACAAAAACGGTGCCCAGAGCGAGTGAGGTATCACGAACCGTCGAAAGGTGAAAAGAAATTGGCGTTAACTTGAAACTATCTTTGAAATGCAGTCCGGCAAAGGCAAAGCCACCCGCTACTAGCGCTTGCCCAGCAAGCTTTTGCTTTGCGCGCAATCCGAGGGAACGCTGCTTAACGATCTTCAGCCAATCATCTAGGAGGCCAACAAATCCCAATCCCAGAACTAAACCAATCACCAAGAGCGCCGAAGCACTGACGCGCACCCCATTAACAAGGTGTGATCCGAAATAACCTAAAACCGCAGCGACTAGGAGGACGACTCCACCCATCGTTGGGGTACCACGTTTTACATGGTGGCTGGTGGGGCCATCATCCCGGATCTGCTGCCCATAACCACGGGCAGCCTGAAAGCGAATGAAAATAGGAGTGAGTGCAAAACTCAAGAGCGTGGAAATTGTGCCCGCTAGCAGGATCTCTTTCATTCTTCTCCAACCTGCCAATTTGCTAATAGTTTTTCTGCAAGCTCATCAAGGTGCTCCGCTCGCGATGCTTTGACCAAAAGGACATCCCCGCGTTGAACGTGAATCAACATTTCTAACGCCTCTTCTTGCGTCAAGAAGTAGTGGGTTAGCATCTCATCTCCAGCGCTCGGATCGAGTTCGAGCCCATCGAGATAGAGCTCTGTGCCAACAGCAACCAAATGATCCACCCCCAACTTAGAGGCGAGTCTGCCAATTCGCAGATGCTCTTCTCGTTCTGACTCGCCGAGTTCATGCATTTTCCCGAGCACGGCCCAAGAGGAACCACCCCGCTCTTGAGTCAAAAGAACTAGGGTGCGCAGCGCCGCCTGCATGCTCTCTGGGTTTGCGTTATACGAGTCATTGATGAGCAACAGCTCATCCACATCATGGAGCTCCATGCGCCACTTGCTCCGAGGTTCGGCCGTAGATAGCGCAGCAGCCACTGATTCAATAGAGATGCCTACTTCCAACGCTACTGCAGCTGCAGCCAATGCATTAGCAACTTGATGGGCGCCCAGGAGTCGCAGTGCCACGGGGGCACGGCCAGAATCACTCACGAGGTCAAAGTGCGCTAGGCCTTCACGGAACTCTAAATCTGCAGCCCTCACATTGCTCGTGCTCTTCTCGCCGAAGGTAATTCTCTTACGGCCACTTCCTTCGCCCATATGCGGCGTTAACGAATCATATTCTCCAAGTATCGCTATGCCATGCTCTGGAAGCGCATCAATCAATTCTCCCTTGGCCTTGGCAATCGCTTCGCGACTTCCAAACTCACCTAAATGTGCGCTTCCAACCACCAGGACAACGCCAATGTGAGGTTTGGCAATGGCACACAGTGCAGTGATATCTCCAGTATGTCGCGCGCCCATTTCAACGACGCAAAAACGTGTCGAATCCGTACAGCGCAAGATAGTAATAGGAACGCCGATCTCATTATTGAAAGATCCACTGGGAACAGTGCACTCCCCCATGATGGGAAGGATATGTCCCAATAAATCTTTTGTTGTGGTCTTTCCATGAGAACCGGTGATGCCAATAAAGGTGCATCGATTCATCCGCTCACGCACCACGGTGGCCAAGGTAGTTAGAGCCACGGCAGAATCTGCAACGACGAATGAAGGAATTCCTAAATTAATTGTGGTTATGGCAAAGCGCGCACCATTCGCTATCGCCTCTTGAGCGTAAGAATTTCCATCTACGCGCTCACCAGGCAGCGCCACAAAGAAGGAGCCTTCTTCTACTTTGCGAGAATCTATTTCTGGGCTCTGGGTGATTACCATCGCTGGGTCGAGTTCTACGATCTGTGCATCGATTATTTCCGCAATTTCTGCGACGGTTAACGCAATCATGCTAGCTCCTCAATTGCTCGAGCCAATTCGATCCGGTCATCAAAGGGAAATTTAGTTCCTTTGATTTCCTGGCCACGTTCGTGTCCCTTTCCAAGAACAATAACGCAATCTCCCGCTTCCGCTTCAAGCACGGCGAGTGCAATTGCACTACGTCGATCAGGTTCCACCAGATCGTGCTCGCTGCGGATATCTCCCACCATCTCAATGAGAATTTGGAGTGGATCTTCACTGCGCGGATTATCCGAGGTAAAAATGGCTAAATCTGATCCAGCCCTTAGGGCTTCTCCCATCAACGGACGTTTTGTCTTATCTCGATCCCCGCCACACCCGAGTACGGCAATAACCCGGCCTGTAGTGATTGATCGAGCCGTTGACAATGCACGACTCACCGCATCAGGTGTGTGCGCATAATCTATGAGAGCTAAGAATTTTTGACCCACAATTACCGGCTCCAGTCGACCTACCGGTGCCGTGAGCGCGCGCATGTAATAAGAGATGGCAACTGGATCGACGCCACTTTCTATGGCGAGGGCGATCGCTAGCAAAGCATTATCCAAATTGTGAAGTCCTAGGAGGGGAAGGTGCCCTTCGATGAGAATGCCACCAGGACCACGTATGACTATTTCGTAACCAGTACCTGAAAGGGCTGTGTCGAAGCCTTCGTAATACCAATCAGCTTTCTTATTAGAACGAGACAGGGATTTGGTAGGTATTTGAGCATCAGCAAAAAGTTGCAACCCATGAGGATCATCGATATTTACAACGGCGCTATCGGCATATTCCGAGGTGAATAAACGTTTCTTCGCCCGGAAATAACTCTCCATATCACCATGAAAATCTAAATGATCTTGCGTTAAATTTGTAAATCCCACCACTTTAAAGTGCGCTCCAGCTACCCGACGCAGTGCCAGTGCATGACTACTGACCTCCATGACTAAATTCCGCACGTGCCGTTCCCTCATGGTTGCAACGATCGCCTGTAGATCTGTTCCCTCGGGAGTGGTAAATCTGGCGGCAAATTCTTCACCACAAATCATGATTCCAATTGTTCCTATGAAGCCGGTTGTGCGGCCATCCAAACGCCAAATCTCTTCCACCAAGGCCGCAGTAGTGGTCTTGCCGTTCGTGCCTGTGATTCCCACTGCATCCACTGCGTCAAAGGGGCTGTGATAGAACCATGAAGCAATTGCACCAACCCATGAACGCGGGTCATCCAATATAAGTATAGGAACGGAGTCTTTGATCAATTGAGCGCCCAAAGGATCTGTAACGATCACGACCGCTCCGCGCGCAATTGCATCATGCACGAAGTGAGCGCCATGTGCTTTTCCTCCAGAGAGTGCAAAGAAAAGATCACCTGAATTAACTGCGCGAGAATCGAGAGTAACGCCTGTAAATTTAATATCTGGCTTAACCTTTTCAATGCCTACAAAATCCGTCAGCTCTCCCAAGCTCTTTTCGAAGGCGGCGATGGGCGATAAAGAAGCGCTTTCGGTACTCATGGCTTCACCGCAACTGGAGCCGCAAGCAGAGCTGCCTGAGTAAGTGGATAAGGTTTTTGCGTGGAAGGAATCGGCTGTACCTGCTTGGTCTGCAGAACGAAGCTCATAACCTTTTTAAAAACTGGTGCAGCAATTTCGCCACCAAAGTGCATGCCTTGCGGATTTTGAATAACAACACTGACAACATAACGGGGAGCTTCCGCTGGAGCCATTCCAATGAACGAAGCGGTATACCCGCGGTAACAGCCACAGCGAGAATCATGTCTCATGGCAGTTCCGGTTTTTCCAGCAACCTTGTAACCAAGGATTTCGGCAGCCGGAGCAGTTCCCTCGCTGGAGACAACTCCCTCCAACATGGTGCGGATCTTGGTAGCGGTATCAGCGCTAATAACTTGAACCTGCTGCCCAGGTTGGGATGGTGTGTATACGCCATTTGAATCAACAGTTCCTGCGACCACATTTGGCGTAACTCGAATTCCGTTATTTGCAATAGTTGCGAAAACATCGGTGGCTTGCATCGCGGTCACTGAATATCCTTGGCCGAAAGCTATCGTGGGAGCTGATGAAAGTGACCACGTCGACACAGGGTGCAAGATGCCTGCGGACTCTCCAGAGAGATTAGAGCCAGTAGCTTGTCCGATTCCAAACTTTCGTAGGTACGAGAAGAATAGATCGTTTGAAAGTGTCCCTCCTATTTGAATGGCACCGATGTTGCTTGATACGGCCAAAACTCCGGCAGTTGTTAAATGTTCGGTGCGATGGTTTTTGTCATCATGGAAGGTCCGTCCGGCAATCTTCAGGGTATTAGGAATGGTATAAACCGTCGTTGGAGTCGTAGTCCCCTGCTCGAGCGCAGCCGCGACCGTTATTACCTTTCCAGTTGAACCTGGTTCGTAAACATCTTGTACCGCAGGGTTGCTCATTTGGGCGAGCGTGATTTTTGCACGATTGGAAGGATTAAAGGTTGGTGCGCTGGCCTGTGCCAATATGGCGCCAGTCTTTGGGTCCATAACAATGACAGTGCCTGAGAGCGCTTTGGCGTTCTTCACCGCAGCAGAGATTGCATCCTGCGCCACCCATTGAATGTCACGTTCAATTGTAAGTCTGATATCTGCTCCAGGTTTTGCTGCAGTAATGAATTGTTGTGAACCAGGAATAATTGCTCCATCACCATTAACGTAGTCATACTCTCCATTGGAACCAGTCAACGCCGTGTTCATGCTTGCTTCAATTCCAGCCGCCCCTTGATTAGCGGCGTTTGTTAAGCCAATTAAAGATGAGGCAAGCACGCCAGTTGGGTAGGACCTGGTATATGCATTCTCACTAAAGAATCCCACCAAGCGTTTACCTAGCCCTCCAGGGCTCTTTTCAACCTGGGTGTTGTAGGTAGTGAGAGCGCTCTGAACATTGTCCCAAACAATAGGTACAACGCCATTCTCAATCACTTGATAGCGCTTCGTTCCGGTCAAGAGTATTTGCAAGGCAGCAACCGGCATTCCAAGTGCAGCCGCCGTTACCTGCGCTGTTGTTGCAGGATCGGCAATCATCGTCTGATCAACAATGATGTTCTTTGCCGCTTCACTGCGCGCCAGGACAATTCCATTGATATCGGTGATCGTTCCACGCGGAGCGAGCCATACTGATCTATTAACCATCTCATGAGCAGCCCGCTTGGCATATCCGCTGGCTTGTACCGCTTGCACATCGACTAATCGCACTCCGAAGATAAAGAATATAAAGAGGAAGGCCCCAACTAAATAGCGAATCCGCTTTCCGAATGCTTCATGGGAGGTCACTTGGTGGTCCCGCCATCGATGTTGAGGAAGTTAATCGAGAGTTGAGGTTGCATTCCCATCTTCGTGGCGGCGGTCGCCAAGGTATCAGGCGAGGAGAAGGCTGCCACCGCATTGAGCATTGCATCTCGCTGATCATTAACAGCCGCGAGATGCAGTTTCATATTTTCTAGCGTGAACGCACCGGAGGTGAGCGCGGTATTTACGCTGAGCAGGAGAAGGAGCCCAGCTGTAAACACCCCAATCAAAAATCCGATGAAAGCGCGGTTACTGACTGTCTGACTGTTGTCAACGGTTAAATCTGGTACGAGTTTGAGAGCAGCGAGAGTTTGGTCGGCAAATTCACGAACTCGCGAGCGCTGCGAAAGCGCTGGCGCTAATTGATCAATCTGTTGGATCGCCATTATGCGGCCAACCGTTCGACGGCGCGCAAACGCATAGATTGTGCGCGCGGGTTAATAACGATTTCAGCATCCGAAGCGGCTTCGCTCCCCCGCATAACAAGAGCGTATTTTGCGGCGCTATTTGGTAGGTCGACTGGCAATCCACGCGGCGTCTTGGACTCGGTAATCGCGGTAAGCGCGCTTTTAACGATCTTATCCTCGAGGGATTGGTAAGCCATAACAACGAGGCGTCCGTGAACTTCCAGTGCCTCTAATGCAGCAGGAATTGCACGTTCTAGAATAGCTAGCTCTTGATTCACTTCAATACGCAATGCTTGAAAGGTTCGTTTCGCTGGATTTCCCCCCGTGCGCCGAGCGGCGGCGGGGATAGCGTTTTTAACCAAATCCGCTAAATCTTTCGTCGTGTTCAACGCTCCCGCGGTGCGCGCCTCAATAATGAAATCTGCGATTCGCGGCGCAAACTTCTCTTCACCATACATGCGGAGAATGCGCACGAGTGCGCCATGATTATAAGTATGCAGAACTTCGAATGCGGTAGATCCTTTGCTTTGGTCCATCCGCATATCCAGCGGAGCATCATATGAATAGGCGAAACCACGTTCCCCGTCATCGAGTTGCATCGAGGAAACGCCCAAGTCAAAGAGGATTCCAGCAACTTTCTCAATCTGTTGATCTACAAGTATCGATTCAATCTGATCGTACGTTGTGTGCGAAATCAAGAGGCGATCGCCAAAGGGAGCCACGTTCTCACGAGCAATGGCGATTGCCCGCTCATCGCGGTCTATGCCAATGACAACGAGCGTGGGAAATTTCGCGAGCAGCGCTCGAGCATGTCCGCCAAGACCTAGAGTCGCATCGATGACATACGTCGTCGAATCGCTCTTGAGCGAGTATTCGATAGCAGGGGTCAGCAAATCAATGCAACGCTCTAGCGCGACAGGTATATGTTGCTTAGTCATCTGCTTCCCCTTTCTTCTTACCTAAAAACGAACTTTGCATTTTTCGTTGTGCTGGACTTCTCTGTTTAGGTCACCGCCGACCGACGGATCTTGGGGGAACGACGCCGGGGAAGTGGCGTCGTTAATATGAAGTCGGCGATGGCCTAACCAGAGATGTCAGAAGAGTCCGGGCAGCACCTCCGTCGAAACATCTGCAAAGCCCTTCTCGCGATCGGCGAGGTAGGTGTTCCATGCAGCGGAGTCCCAAATTTCTAATCGGGTATTGGCACCGATAACGACGCACTCTTTTTCTAGGCCGGCATAGCTACGCAGGCCGCTGGGGATCGTGACTCGCCCTTGCTTATCTGGAACCTCGTCATGGGCCCCAGCAAACATCACGCGCATGTAATCCCGAGCGCCTTTTTCGGTTACAGGTGCTTGGCGCATCCGCTCGGTAATGGAGGTAAATTCACTCATCGGAAAGACGTAGAGACAGCGCTCTTGACCCTTGGTTATGACAAGGCCCTTCGCCAGCTCATCTCGGAAGCGGGCGGGCAGGATAAGGCGACCCTTCTCATCGAGCTTAGGCTCGTGGGTCCCTAGAAACATTTTCTCCCCTTTTTCAAGCACTTTCCGTTCTCAATTCCCCCAAATTGTGAACATCCACCACTTTACTCCACTTTTCCCCTTTTTCAACCACCTTTGCCCACTTTCTTGCCTCGGCGCTCCACTCCTCCCCCTTGAAATTGAGCTCGCAGCGCGTGAGTGGCTATTAGGATCTGCACTCTTATGGCCAATCAAGAGGTACTCATAGAGGCGAAGCAGCTGGTCAAGCGTTACGGCGACTTCACGGCGGTAAATGGCATCGATTTTCAGGTGCGCAAAGGAGAATCCTTCGGATTTCTAGGTCCAAATGGCGCGGGAAAGTCCACGACGATGCGGATCATCGCTGCCACGCTGACTCGAACCAGCGGAGAGATCACCATTCTGGGGAAGGATCCTGAGAAATTTGGCCCAGAGATCAAAGCCCACTTAGGCGTCGTTCCTCAGACCGATAATTTGGATAACGCCCTCACCGTTGAAGAGAACTTGTACATCTACGGTCGCTACTTCGGTCTCTCCAAAAAATTCATTGCCCCAAAAATTGATGAGCTTCTAGATTTTGCTCAACTTACTGAAAAACGCTCGGTCAAAGTCGAGACGTTGAGCGGTGGAATGAAACGGCGTCTGACAATTGCACGCGCGTTGGTGAGTGAACCTGAAATCTTGATGCTCGATGAACCTACCACCGGTCTTGATCCGCAAGCTCGTCATATCTTGTGGGATCGCCTCTTCCGTCTTAAAGAACAAGGCGTGACTCTTCTCATCACGACTCACTATATGGACGAGGCCGAACAGCTCTGCGATCGCTTGATGGTCATGGATAAAGGATCGATCATGGCCGAAGATTCTCCCGCCGGATTGATCAAGAATTTTTCAACGAAGGAAGTTTTGGAAGTTCGTTTCGGCTCTGATCGAAATGCAGACGTGGCACCTCAACTAAAAGAGATGTGCGAGCGTATCGAAGTTCTGCCAGATCGCATTCTGATGTATGCCGATGATGGCGAAGTTCTGCTCCACGATCTTGGTCAAAAAGGGCTCCACCCACTTACATCACTCGTGCGTCGAAGTTCGTTGGAAGATGTCTTCCTTCGACTTACAGGTCGCACTCTGGTCGACTAAAGGTGGTGAATTAAGCATGGCTGCTCGCCAAGGTTCCCTCGTGATAGTAGATGTAGATCGCATCAAGAGGCACGGCGCTCTCTCGGTTGTCGAAGGTCGTCTCCTGGTACTTCTAAAATATATCCCGGGGCTGACTTCAGCGGCCGTTGCCAATCCATTCCTGTATCTCATCGCTATCGGCGTAGGTGTCGGAAAATTGATAAATGCTCACTCCGGCGGGGTAGACGGAGTTAAATATCTCACCTTTCTCGCCCCTGCCCTTTTATCTACCGCTGCGATTCAAAATGCATTGGATGAAGTTGTGTTTCCCACCCTCGAGGGCTTCAAGTGGAATAAATCCTTCTTTGCCATCAACTCAACTCCAATATCTGGAAGGCAGATCGCAAACGGAATATTGATTGCTTCCCTTGTACGAGTCACCTTCTCCGTCACCATCTACGGCACCATCGTCTACCTCTTCGGCGGATTTACATCTATTCGCGGATGGCTGGCTATACCTACCTCCTTTGCTGCCGCTGCAGCATTTGGCGCCTTTATTATGGGAATTGCGGCGTGGGCTAAGAATGATGATTCATTCTTTATGGTGCTCGGTCGCTTTGTAATGATGCCTCTCTTTCTATTTTCTGGCACTTTCTATCAACTCTCTTCGATGCCAATTTATCTCCGTTGGATTGGTTGGTTATCGCCACTCTGGCATACAACTGAACTTGGTCGATACTTAACATATGGTCATCACATCAGCGGATTGATGTTCTGCGTGCATATCGGGTATTTAGTAGCAATGTTCAGTTTTGGTATGCGCTTCGCACATCGTCAGTTTGAGCAGAGGCTGGCGAAATGATTACCGATAACGCAGTCTTGATAGCGCAATCACGGCGCGGCCGTTTTGCCGAAAGTCGTTACTCGGGCCGAGCACATATTCTGCTCGAACGAAGCCTCATTGCATTTAGGAACTCTGCATGGCTTGCAGTGCTCTCGGGTTTCTTTGAGCCAGTGCTATATCTGCTCTCTTTTGGATACGGGCTAGGCCATCTGATCGGGAAGATCCCCCTACAAAATGGCCACGTAGTGAGTTATGCCATGTACATCGCACCCGGCCTGCTAGCTACAAGCGCAATGAACGGTGCGATCTATGACTCTACGTGGAATGTCTTCTTTAAATTGAAACATGACCGCATTTATCAGGGAATGTTACAAACATCTCTTGGGCCGCTAGATGTCGCTTTGGGTGAGATCGGTTGGTCCCTGCTTCGCGGGTTCTCATATGCAGTTGGCTTTATGTGCGTTGTGGTACCAGCAGGTCTTATCACGAGTTGGTGGGGAATTCTGGCTGTACCCGCTGCCGTGCTCATCGCCTTTGGTTTTGCCTCAGTGGGCATGGGAATCACATCGTGCTTTAGCACTTTCCAGCAGATGGACTACATCAATATCGCGATGTTGCCGATGTTCTTGTTCTCTGGATCTTTCTACCCATTAACGGTATATCCCGGTTACTTGCAGGGAATATTAAAATCGTTACCGCTCTGGCAGGCGATCGCAATGGTTAGAGACCTTACCTTGGGAATTGTTACCTGGGGAATTTTGTGGCATGTGCTCTACTTCGTAGTTATGGCTTCTGTTGGCGTAACGATTACAACGCAGAGACTTACTAAACTCTTCTTGCGTTAATTAATTGTCGTAATTACGACGATCCCAACGTCCTTCAAGTCGATCACTCCACTTTGGCTTCTTCGCCTTGGGCATATTCCTTCCACCTTTGCTAAGCGAAAAATTAGTAAAGATAAAGAAGGCGCCCGCAAGAGCGACAACAAAGCCAAGCAATCCCACGGCAATCAGCTTGGCAATGAGGCCGCCAAAGAGAATTCCCATTCCAGCAAGTACGCCGAATATGCCATAAAAAACATAACTTCCCTGCTTAGTGCGTGCGCTACCCGTAAGGGTTGAGACGAGGCGGGGATCTTCTTGCTCGAAGGCAGCTTCCATCTCTGCAAGAAGTTTGCGTTCGTGATCAGATAGAGCCATGGCCAAAGAATAGAGCAGTCGTGCCTAACTTCGCTATCTAGAGCCGTGTTTGCTACCTCTCAGATTCCTCACTGCTTCGCTCAAATAATCGCGCCGGGCGGACAGAGGCATCTCCAAAGCGCGCCTTCGCTTGATCCATCGCGCGGGTCGCTTCGCGCCAGCCACTTTCGCGCTCCCCCAACTCCAGTTGCACTGGGGCGCCATCCGAATCCACCAGGTTTTCTAAGGCAATTCCAATTAAGCGGATTCGCGCGCGATCGAGTTTGAGAGCTATATATAACTTCTTCGCAAGGTCGTAGCACTCCTGCATTCCATCAATAGGGAGCGACACCGTCTTGGAGCGGGAGATTGTTTTGAAATCAGCGAAGCGCACTTTTATAGAAATAGTCTGCGCCGACATCTGGCGGGCGCGCAATCTGGCACTCGCTTTTTCGGTAAGGCGCAGCAGTTCGCGCAAGATCTCTTCTTGATCTTCTAAATCTCGCGCAAAGGTTTCGGCGGCGCTGATACTTTTATCGGGTTCGTCGGGAGTGACTGGTCGATAGTCACGACCCCATGCAAGTTCGTAGAGATGAACCCCGTTGGCTTCACCGAGCGCTCGTACCAGGGTCTGCCGCGGCGTATTGGCAATATCGCCCACAGTGCGCAGACCCAATCGCAACAACTCCTCATTTGTCTTGGGTCCAACCCCCCAGACCGCGCTAACGGGTAGCGGATGTAAGAAATCTAAGACTTTTGCTGGATCAACTTCGAGCATGCCATTCGGCTTGCAAGCCTGTGATGCTAGTTTTGCGATGAATTTTGTTGTCGCAATTCCCACCGAGCAGGTGATACCAGCTTGTGCATACACATCAGCGCGAATGCGCCGTCCAATCTCGGGACCATCGCCCATTAATTTGCGCGATCCCGTTACATCGAGAAAGGCTTCATCGAGTGAGATCGGTTCGACGAGCGGTGTGTAACTTTCGAAGATTTCCATAACCCCACGCGAAACTTCGCTGTAACGATGGTGGTTGGGAGCCACGAAGATTGCATGCGGCGCCATCCGTTGTGCGCGACCGACTGGCATGGCAGCGCGAATTCCAAATTTGCGTGCTTCGTAGTTGGCGGACAAGACGACTCCACGAGCTCCGGCTCCTACAACGACAGCTTTGCCACGCAGTGATGGATCATCTTTCTCGGCGACCGATGCATAGAAAGCATCCATATCCACATGGAGGATCGTTGCGATCTCATCCATGTTCTGGCTCATAAACTCGCAGATTACGCCACTTCTCGTAAGAGTCGGTCAGTTCCCACGCCTGCGTCGCACGCAATGAAATTCCGCGCGGGCCAGTGCGCCTGACTTCTCCCCGCACCAAGAAGAGTGAAGAGGTAAAGAGCAAGTTGCCACTGCTCTGCTGGATATCTTCGAAGAAGGTCACATCGTTGCAGCCATGCCCATCATCCAGGGTAAGGAAGATGACGCGCTTGCCGGTACGAATCGGTGGCATCTGCAGCGCCACCTTGACCCCGGCAACCAAGACCGATTCTCCAGAGCGTTTGTGAATCAGATCCGATGAACGCACAGCCCCCACATGGTTGAGAAATTCTCCATAAAACTCGAGCATATGGCGCGAGATATCCATGCCGGTTAAATCTAATTCGTGACGTACCTCTTCGGCGGATGACAAGCGCGGCAGACCGCTCGATTCGAGTGGCGGTGGAGTTAAGCCCAGAACCATCTGATTGGTCGCGGTCCCGCGCATACTGACGCTCGACAACTTATAAAGATCTTGTAAATGCAGTAGCAGGTCGCGGCGATTGAGATTGCCTTGATCTAGTTGATGCAGTTCATCAAATGCACCGACCATGATCAGCGCTTCGCAGATCGGTCTGCTGACCCCTGCACGTGCAACAAAATCAGCGAGATCAAGATAAGGGCGCGAGAGAATGATTCCCGCCAGCTCCCTATCGTTGATTCCCGCAATATCGCACAGCGCCATTCGAATCGCATATCCCCGCGCATCGGGCAGTACCAAACTCTTGCCGGTGCTCAACAGATCTGGGGCAAGGTAGGGAGCACGCGCTGAACCATCAAGGTCCACTCGTTCCACCCTGTAATCGCGATCAGATTTATTGACATCGATCGGCAAGATAGCGATTCCCCACTGCCGCGCTTCATCCAAGATCAAACGCTTGGGATACATGCCAGGATCATGGGTCAGCAACCCCGCGATAAAAGGCGCCATGTAATGGGTTTTAAGCCATGCCGATTGGTAGGTCGGCAGCGCAAATGCAGCAGCATGCGCCTTACAGAAACCAAAAGATGCAAAAGATCGCAATATCTCCCAGACCTCATCGATGACAGCGTTGGTATATCCACGTGCCAGCGCTGCGGGATAGAACCAATCGCGTACTTCTATCTGTCCTTCGGGGCTACCCATCTGGCGCCTGCGTTCATCGCCCGCCGCCAAAGTACAACCCGACATGATCGAGATAACTCGAATCACCTGTTCGTGAAAGACAACAACGCCTTCGGTCTCGTGCAGCACGTCATAGAGATCAGGATGAATCAGATCACGTGGCCTAAGCCCTTGCCTGCCATTTAAGAAGGGCACGATCATGTCGCTCTTAACTGGCCCGGGCCGGAAGAGTGAAATATCAATGATCAGATCGGTAAAGGTATCGGGTGCAAATTTTCCGACGAGTTCGCGCTGCCCTGGACTTTCGATTTGAAAGATACCCAGGGTGCGCGCAGATTTAATTAAATCGAATGTAGGTACATCGTCGAGCGCGATCTCATCGATATCAAGATCAACGCCATCAACACGTTTGATCTCACCCAGCGCATAAGAAATCGCCGATTGCATCCGCACTCCGAGAATATCGAGCTTGAGCAGGCCGATCGCTTCGACATCATCCTTATCAAATTGCAACATCGGATACCCGCTGGCATTGATCTCGATCGGCGCATAATCGAGCAGACCTGGATCGGATAAGACAACAGCACAGGGATGCATCGCCAGATGGCGTGGCAGGCCATCGAGTCTGGCGGCCAGGTTGATCGCCGTCTTAAGGATCGGGCTATTGAGATTAAGGCTTTTAAGCTCCGGCAGATTCTCCAAAGCCTTTTGAATATTGCGCGATCTAATATGTGGCATCGACTTGGCGATCAGATCGATCTCCATCGGCGCAATCCCCAGCGCTGCACCCACATCGCGGATCGCATGACGGGCCTTATATGTTTCGACCATTGCAACGGTTGCTGTCGAACTATTGTCGCCTGGCGCATACTTTGTACTCTTAAAGCCATAGCGATCAAAGACCGCGCTATATATTTCTAGCCTGCGATCTG
>CAIUIT010000080.1 GCA_903899375.1 uncultured Actinomycetes bacterium | reverse complement strand
GTTTCGAACCGAAATCATCGGAGCTTGGTTATCCAACTTCGCCCCCTTTAATTACCATCAGCAAACCATTCTGATTTACTTGGTGAATTGTTGGTCCAAATGTGTTTTATTTCAAGGTATTCCTGCAGCCCATGTTCGCCTAATTCGCGACCATTGCCTGAAGCTTTAAAGCCTCCCCATTCGGCCGCTGGCTTATATGGGCCATAATCGTTGATCCAAATAGTCCCGTGGCGCAACGCTTTGGACACACGCTCAGTTCTGGCGATATCGCTGCTCCAGACCGCACCGGAGAGCCCATAAATCGTGTCATTGCCAATCTTGATGGCTTCCTCTTCGGTATCAAATACTTCAACGGTGAGAATTGGACCAAATGACTCTTCCTGGACGCAATACATCGAGGTGTTGCAATTATCTAAAACAGTCGGTGGGAAGAACCAGCCATTTGCTAGCTCTGGAGCCGCGCAGCGCGCTCCGCCCACAAGCAAGGTCGCACCCTCCTCGACCCCTTTTGCCAAATACTCTTCTACCTTCTTTAAATGCCCCGCGCTGATCAACGGTCCAGTTTCAGCCGTTAAATCTGCGGGAGCGCCTATCCGAATCAACTTCGCTCGCCGAACTATTTCTTTTACAACGCGATCGTGAATGGGGCGTTCAAGGATCAATCTGGTTCCTGCTGAACAAACCTGACCGGAATGTAAGAAAGCTGCAGTTACCGCAAAGTCGATCGCGGCATCCAAATCGGCGTCGGCAAAGATGATATTTGGATTCTTGCCGCCCAGTTCAAGTGCCACCCTTTTAACAGTTTCAGCTGCCTTGGCCATGATTCTCTTGCCGGTAGGCAAGCCACCCGTAAATGAAACGAGATCAACGCGGGGATCCGAAGTGAGCGTGTCCCCAATTACCGATCCGGCACCGGTCACCAAATTGGCGACGCCAATCGGAATACCAACCTCTTCTAACAACTTCATTAAATGAATTGCGGTGGAAGGAGTCAATTCGCTGGGCTTTAATATAAATGAACATCCGGCAGCCAAAGCTGGGGCCACTTTCCAGGCGATCTGTAGCAATGGGTAGTTCCACGGGCCAATAAGTGAGCAGACACCGATACCTTCATGAGTGATCCTGCTAGAGATATGTGGCTGGCCGCTATCGACAGCGCGATCGCCCTGCTCCAGCGCCAAAGCAGCAAAGTGACGAAAAGTGGCGGCGACATCTGCAACATCATATTTAGCTTCGATAATTCTCTTGCCGGTATCGCCACTCTCAAGTGCCGCGAGAATTTCTAGGTCGCGCTCCAATAAGTCGGCTACCTTGGTGAGCAACGCACTTCGTTCCGACCAACTCAAAGAGGAGAAAATTCCACTATCGAAAGATCCGCGAGCTGCGCTAATCGCAGCCAAAGCATCTTCGACACCCGCTTCTGAAACTACAGCGACCAAGCTGCCATCAGCTGGGCTGCGAATCACTCGAGTAGATCCATCAGTCGCGGGGCGCCACTCCCCGCCTATGTAGATGGAATCAGTCATTGTTAAGGTTAACCCTTAGTCGAGCTCACTCTTGCGTTTCGCCACAAAGTCTTGTAACCCAACGAGAACTGATGAATCAATTTCCGGCAATTGGTAATCGGCTAACTTCTTCTTCCAGATCTCTTCGGCACGCATCCGAGTGTCTTTGGCACCCAAGCGCGTCCAACGCTCGTAGTTATCGCTATTTGTTAAGAAGGGGCGGTAGAAACAGTCGCGGAAACGCTCCATGGTGTGTGCCGCACCTAAGAAGTGACCACCGTGGCCAACCTCTAAATGGGCGTCAAATGCCAACGAGGACTCGTTAAATTCAAGTGGAGTGAACTCCGCGATGAGGCTCTGCAGGATTTCTACATCTACTACAAATTTATCGTAAGAAGAGACTAGGCCACCTTCTAGCCAACCGGCAGTATGCATGACCCAGTTAGTTCCAGATAGGAATGTGGGCATCATGGTCATCATCGTTTGGTAAGCAGATTGCGCATCAACTGATTGCGACGAGTTCAATCCGCCACCGCCACGGAAAGGAAGATTGAAACTGCGTGCGATTTGCCCGGTACAGAGCAGTCCAATACCAGATTCTGGCGTACCGAATTGTGGTGAGCCAGATTGCATATCAATATTGGATAAGAAAGAACCAAAGACGATGGGGCATCCGGGGCGAATCAACTGGGCTAGAGCAATAGCCGAAAGAGCTTCTGCAATTTGCTGAGCCAGCGTCGCTGGAATGGTTACTGGACTCATAGCGCCCATGAGCAAGAATGGGGTTGTAACTACGGGTTGACCCGCAAGGACATATTCGCGCATCGAATCCAACATGCGATCATCCCAGCGAAGTGGTGAATTGCAATTCACCAGTGAGATAAGCGCAGGAGTATCTTCAATAGCTTTTCTGCCACCGTGAATTATCTCTGCCATAGCAATTACGTCGCGTGCATTCTCCGCGGTGACCACATTTCCCATAAAGAATTTATCGGTCAGAGTAGCTGCGGCAAAGGCCATATCTAAGTGGCGACTATCGAGTGATAAATCATTGGGTTCGCAGACGACTCCACCGACGCTATCTATCGCATCGAAGCTCTGTGCCAATTTGCAGAAATTCTCGTAATCAGTGAATGTCGCATCGCGACGAGTAGTTCCTTCGAGGACAAAGGGAGGACCATAAACGCCACCGAAGACCATTGAATCTCCACCGATGTGAACGTTATTTTTGGGATTGCGAGCGCGAAGATTGAAATCCTTCGGAGCCTTTGCGACCTGCTTCAAAATCCAATCGGGATCAAATTTAACGTTCTCTCCCTCGACGGTCTGACCGGCCTCCCGCAACATATCTACGGCCCAGGGGCTAGCGAATTCGATGCCTATCTCTGACACAATCCGGCGCCAACCCAAGGTGAGGGTGGCCATCGACTCTTCACTTAAAATTTCGTAACGCGGCATCTTGTTCTGAAACACGCTTGCTTCCCCCTTTGGGACCCAGAAAAATTCACTCAGTGTGAGCCGATATTAACTTCTAAATAACTTGTCGGTCGAAGGTATTGCATGTGATCACAGAAGAGAATACGCTGGTTTATGGAACAATCGTTCCATATTGTGGAACACTGTTGGAACGGAAGATCGCATGGGTCAGGCAACGGTTTCAGGCACTCGTGCCGTTGACCGTGCAACCGCGCTTTTAACTCACATCATTACTGCCGGTTCTCCGCCTCAATTAGGTGCGCTGGCCAGAGAATTTAATATTCCAAAGAGCACTACCTCACGCTTGATCAGCGCTCTGGAGCGCCAAGGATTTGTAAAGCGAGATCGCAACGGCGCTTTTTTGCCTGGAGATGTCTTAACTCGATTTGCCCGCGAACAGAATCAAGATTCAGTGCTCGTAGCCCGGATGCGTCCCATCTTAGAAGAGTTGGCAGCGCTTACTGGCGAAACTGCTAACTTAGCGATCTCTGGAAATGGCTCGCTGAAAATTATTGACCAGGTAGATAGCAACTTTATGCTCGGAGTAACAAATTGGATCGATAAAGACGTTCCATATCATTGCTCTGCCCTCGGCAAAGTTCTACTGGCATATGGTGCAATTTCAATTCAATCGGGTCCCCTGCCTAAGCTCACCCCAAAATCAATTACAAATCGTGCCAAGTTACTTGTCGAATTGGAATCGATTCGCAAGACCGGATACGCCATCATTGATGGAGAACTTGAAGATGGGTTGGTTGCAGTCTCGGCCCCTGTTCGAGAAAGTGATGGACGTGTAGTTGCCTCAATATCAATTTCTGGGCCAATTACCCGACTCTCAATGAAAGATTTAAATCGGATCGGTTTACTAATCATAGAAAAGATCAACGAAGCAACAACTTCGCCCCAAAACCAAATGAAGCACGGGAAGGCAGGTGCAGCATGACGCACGATGAGATCCTAAAAGCACTATTTGAAGAGACCCTCGTAGGAAATGCCCCAGAAGTACTCCGTTTAACAGAGTTGGGTATCGCCGAGGGAATGACCCCAAGTTCGATCCTCTTCGACGCCTTGATTCCTTCGCTCGAAGAAGTTGGCGCGCGCTTTGAACGTGGCGATTTCTTCGTTCCAGAGATGCTCATCTCAGGAAAAGCAATGTCTGGTGCGCTCAATGTCCTGCGCCCACTACTTGCTCTCACTGGTGCAGAGACCGTTGGAACTTTCTTGATGGGTACCGTTAAGGGCGATGTTCATGATATTGGCAAGAACCTCGTAAATATTATGTTGGAAGGCGCCGGATTTAACGTCATTGATATTGGCGTTCAAGCCGGGCCAGAAAAATTTATCGCAGCAATTAACGAACACAAACCAGATATTGTGGGAATGTCTGCATTCCTGACGACAACCATGCCTATGTTCAAAGTAAATATCCATGAAATTACCAAAGCGGGCTTGCGCGATCAGGTCATGATCATGGTCGGTGGAGCACCAGTTACCCAAGAATATGCCGACGTTGTTGGTGCCGATGGCTTCGCATCTGACGCTTCAACTGCTGTGAGAATCGCGAAAGATTTGATGCAAAAGCGCCGCGCAAGCGCAAACGCTTAAAGTTCTCATGCCTAAGCTATTACCTCTCCTTGAGGATGCAATAAAGAAACCGATCTGGGGTTGCCAGATGTGTGGACAATGCGTTATGCACTCAACGGGGATGGTCTGCCCTATGACCTGTCCCAAAACCTTGCGAAATGGTCCATGCGGCGGGGTGCGCGAAAATGGCGGTTGCGAAGTAAAGCCTGAGATGCAATGTATTTGGGTTAAAGCCTATGAGCGGAAAGAGAAGTTGCACCTGCCGCAATCATGGCGGGATCATTACAACGAAT
>CAIUIT010000079.1 GCA_903899375.1 uncultured Actinomycetes bacterium | reverse complement strand
ACCAATCGTCATAACGCTGACGATGGACTAATAGCACTTCAATTTCACCATCTGAATTTCTACGCCAGAGAACTCCACCGGCGGCAACGATTGCTGGAGTCATCCGCGAACCCGATACCAATCTATCGCCGAAGTATGGAAATCTTTGAGGCGTTCTCCCTCTGGACTCTCTTTCACTTCGAGCCACTTTCCATCAGGCAACATCTCCCAGCGGACAAACTCATCGGAAAGATAACTGTCAATAGCACCTATCAAAAAGCGGCGGTGATCGTGTTGGGTGATTTGAACCAAACTTTCTACGCGACGATCGAGATTGCGATGCATTAAATCAGCACTTCCAATATATAACTCATCATTTCCATCATTAGCGAAGTGGAAGATTCGAGAATGCTCTAAGAACCGTCCCACTATCGAACGGACTCGAATATTCTCAGAAATTCCTGGAACGCCAGCACGTATGGCGCAGATTCCACGCACCACTAAATCAATTTTCACGCCAGCCTGAGACGCTTTATAAAACGCCTCAACAAAATCTTCATCGAGGATCGAATTGAGTTTCATACGAATAAAAGCAGTCTTGCCAGCTTGATGATTGGCGATCTCACGGTCGATTCGCTCCAGCAAGCCGGTCCGCATGGTGCGCGGAGCCACTAAGAGGCGAGTGAAAGCGGTCTGCGGAGCGAAACCTGACAGTTGATTAAAGAGCTTATTAACATCTTCGCCCAAGACTGGGTCGGCAGAGAGTAGGCCAAAATCTTCATATGTTCGGGCGGTCTTTGGATTGTAATTACCAGTTCCGATATGCGAATACCGGCGAATTCCGTTGGTTTCCTGGCGCACAACGAGAGATAACTTGGCGTGCGTCTTATAGCCGATAAGGCCATACACGACGTGAACCCCCGCATCTTCCAACTTGCGAGCCCAACGTACATTTGCGAGCTCATCAAATCGTGCTCGAATTTCTATAACCGCAAGTACTTGCTTGCCAGCTTCGGCCGCTTCGATAAGAGCTTGAACAACTGGTGAATCGCCAGAGGTGCGGTAGAGCGTTTGCTTGATAGCTAACACATGGGGGTCAGATGCCGCAGATTCTAAGAATCGAACTACGCTGGATGTAAATGATTCATAAGGGTGATGCAGAATGATTTCGCGACGGCGAATGGCATCGAAAAAGCTGTCGGTGGAATCTGGATCAGTCTCACGCAGATCGGGAGTTACTTGATTCCTAAATGGCGCGAAGCGAAGTTGGGGCATATCGATATCCGCCAGTTGATGCAGGCCAGTTAGATCCAGTGGCTCTTTATATCTACTAATGTCCTCTTCCTTGATACTCAATTCATCCATCAAGGTACGCAAGAGTTCGGGCTGAATATCACGATCGACTTCTAACCGTACTGGTGGTCCAAACTTACGACGAAGTAGTTCTTGTTCCATCGAAGCGAGAAGATCTTCTGACTCTTCCTCTTCCAACTCTAAATCGGCATTGCGGGTGAGGCGGAAGGTGTAATGATCTTTAACTTCCATTCCTTGAAAGAGTTCGTGCAAATTTGCGATTATGACTTCTTCTAGCGGCACGAAGCGACGCACTCCTGGTCGTCCGGTTTCCACAAAACGCGGGAGGTTAGAAGGAACTTTGACGCGGGCAAAGAGATCCTCTTCGCTATCGGGCTTTGTTACAACAACAGCAAGATTAAGTGAGAGCCCAGAGATGTATGGAAATGGATGAGATGGATCCACGGCCAGTGGGGTAAGAACCGGGAAAATTTTGGTGTGGAAGACTTTGTTAACTGCAACCTTTTCGGCATCATCCAGGGAACTCCACGCAGCAATTTCGATTCCATGTGTGCCCAAGTCAGGCAAGATGACTTCATGAAATGCCTTTGATTGACGCTGCAATAGTTCTTGAGTCTTTTGCGCAATCTCACTCATCAATTGCATCGGTGTATAGCCAGCAGTATTTGGTTTGGAAAATCCAGATTCTAATTTGCGCTTCAGGGTCGCAACGCGAATCATGTAAAAGTCATCGAGATTCGATGAGAAGATCGCAAGAAAGCGGCAACGTTCCAATAGTGGAACGGTTGTATCTTCCGCTAACTCCAGGACTCGCTCATTGAAGGCCAACCACGAGAGTTCGCGATCGACCAGGCGCCCCCTGGGATCCTCGGCAATCAAATGTGACATGTTGCTATTT
>CAIUIT010000078.1 GCA_903899375.1 uncultured Actinomycetes bacterium | reverse complement strand
GAGCCTTCATTCGCCCCATGTGGAGCGAGTGAAGGCTCTTTTGGGTCCTCGGGGTAAAAAGATCCGCAATCTGGAGCGAATATTCGTAGCCGATGGTTTGCAATCGCTGCGCAGCGCATTGATCCCACACATTGCCACCGCTCCCAAGATAGAGATGCTCTACCTCACTGATACTGGTCTTGAGAAACTCCGTTTGGAATTTGCACAGGAGATACTCGATCGCTACGAAGTCATTATGGTCACAGATCAAGTCATGAACGAAATGACCGATACCCAATCTCCGCAGGGCATTTTGGCTCTCTGTAAATATTTGCCCACAGATCTCGCGCGATTTACAGATCTTTCGTTAAAGAGGGTCGCTTACTTCTGGCAGATTCAAGATCCGGGTAATGCTGGAACTGCAATCAGAACTGCTGATGCCTGTGGATTTGACCTGGTGATCTTTAGCGATCAAAGCGTTGATATTTACAGTCCCAAGGTAGTCCGTTCCACCGCCGGATCGCTCTGGAATATTCCAGTTGTAGATGATGTCCCACTAGATCTTCTCGAAGAGTTTTCCTACGAGCATCACCTAGCGCTCGTCGCCCTCGATGGCGCATCAGATCAACGACTAGAAGAGATCGATAAATCTGAACCAACAGTCCTCGTCTTTGGTAATGAGGGGCGTGGATTACCAGAACTTGCCCCGGCTTTCCAGCACATCTCAATTCCTATGCGTGGCCACGCCGAAAGCTTCAATGTAGCCAGCGCCGCTGCCATTTCCATGTATTTCCTCTCTAACTAACTCGGTTTTTAGTAAGATCCCATCTCATGAGCCTCTCTGCGCAATCCATTGAAGATGCCAAGGCCCTTGCACTCGCAGCCATAGAATCTGCCGACTCCTTGGAGGCGCTTAAAGTGGCCAAGTTGGCTCACGTGGGGGATAAGTCGCCCATCGCCCGTGCAAATCAGCACTTAGGCACGCTGACGCCAGATGAGCGCGCAAATTTCGGCAAGATCATCGGGCAAGCCAAGAATATCGTCGCGGCGGCGTTTGAAGCTCGCACTCGGATACTTGAGAGTGAACGTGACTCTCGCGTACTCGTCGAAGAGCGCGTGGATGTTTCAATTCCGGCGCGCAGGACCCCTAAGGGCGGGTTACATCCTCTGACAATTCTTACCAATGAGATCTGCGATCTCTTTCTCGGTATGGGATACCGCGTTGCCGAAGGTCCAGAACTTGAAGCAGAGTGGTTGAATTTCGATGCACTGAATCTTCCCGCGGATCATCCAGCGCGCACCATGCAAGACACATTCTTTGTCGAGCCACTTGATTCGCATCTTGTCCTTCGAACTCACACCTCGCCAGTACAGGTTCGCACTATGTTGGAGCAGGAGCCGCCGATATATGTAATCTGCCCTGGTCGTACCTACAGAGCCGATGAGTTGGATGCAACACATACTCCAGTCTTTTCGCAGGTAGAGGGTCTCGTCATCGATAAAGGAATTACGATGGCCGACCTCAAAGGCACATTAGATCACTTTGCTCGCTCCATCTTTGGTCCTGAAGTAAAAACCCGTTTACGTTCTTCATTCTTTCCCTTCACGGAACCGAGTGCAGAAGTGGACTTCTACTTCAACGGACGTTGGATTGAATGGGGCGGCTGCGGCATGGTTAATCCGAAGGTATTGGTTGCATGCGGTATCGATCCCGATGTTTATAGTGGTTTTGCCTTTGGCATGGGCCTAGAGCGGACGCTCATGGTTCGTCACGGAATCACCGATATGCATGACATCGTCGAAGGCGATCAACGCTTTTCGCAGAGTTTCGGATCAGGTGTGCAGTGAAGATCCCTCTATCGTGGCTTCGAGAATTCGTCGAGATTCCTGCAGACCTCTCTTTGGCAGATATTGAAGAAGCCTTCGTCGCAGTCGGTTTTGAAGTTGAAGGAATTGAGGAGCAGGGGAGCGATCTCACCGGCCCGTTAGTCGTTGCCAAAGTACTATCCATCGAACTGGTCGAAGGTCAGAAGAAATCGATTCGCTATGTGGGACTAGATTGTGGCGAAGCTGAAGTTCGCTTCGTCATATGCGGAGCTACCAATTTTGCAGTGGGAGATTTAGTGGTCGCATCACTACCAGGTGCAGTTCTGCCTGGTGGCTTTGAAATTGCTGCTCGTGAAACCTATGGCCATACCTCTAACGGAATGATCTGTTCCGCCCGCGAACTCGGTTTGGGCGAAGATCACACTGGAATCATCGTTCTAAACGAAGGCGCACCTGGCGACGATGCAATTGCGCTCCTCCAAATCAACGATGCCATCTTTGATATCGCTGTAAATCCTGATCGTGGCTATGCGCTCTCTGTACGCGGATTGGCGCGCGAGTTGGCTGCATCGCTGCGAGTTTCGTACCGTGATCCAGCGCAGTTAATTGCCACTGATGGCTTTGCGATTAATCAATCCGGAATTCAGGTTGCGATCGATGACCCAACCGCGGCGAGCATAATTTACATACGTACTCTCCAAGGCTTTAATCCAGCCGCGCCATCGCCGCTCTGGATCCGCAGGCGCATCGAGAAATCTGGCATGCGCTCGATCTCATTGGCAGTAGATGTCACAAACTATGTCATGCTCGAACTGGGTCAACCTTTGCACGCCTTTGATGCGGCAAAGATCAAGGGATCAATCCATATACGACGAGCCGATCGCGAAAACGAATTTAAAACCCTTGATGGTCAAATGCGAAAGTTGTCGCCCATTAACCTCGTAGTTGCAGATGATGCACGCGCCTTGGCCCTGGCTGGAACTATGGGGGGACTGGACTCTGAAGTTACTGAGTCGACTACCTCGCTGGCAATTGAAGCGGCCCGCTTTGATCCGCTAGCTATTGCGAAGAATTCCCGATTCCACCGTCTCTCCTCTGAAGCCTCCCGCCGTTTCGAGCGCGCGGTCGATCCCGCGTTGGCTGCAATTGCGAGCGCCCGCGCCACCCAATTGCTGATGGAACTCGGTGGTGCCAGCCATATAGGAAGCGCCACGGCCGGAGCGATCCCAGCGATGACCGTTATTTCATTTGATCCACAATATGTTTCGCGTTTGCTAGGCATAGCCGTGCCGCATGAAACTGTTTCAGCCAATCTGCAACTGGTGGGCTGTACTATCTCTAAGCAGAGTTCAGATCTGTGGTTGGTGACGCCTCCAACTTGGCGTAGCGATTTGCTTACTCCGTCGGATCTCGTCGAAGAGGTCGGCCGAATTATTGGACTCAATTCGATAGAGGGGACTCTTCCGCAGGGGCGCTCTTGCGCAACCCTGAGCCCTCTGCAATATCGCAAGCGCGGTGTCGCGCAATATTTGGCGAATCTAGGGTTCTCCGAGGTCTACAACTATCCCTTCGTGAATCAAGAGATGGTTGAAATTTTGGGTTTCACCGGAGCGCGCGCGGCCAGTTTCAAGTTAGCAAATCCAATGTCAGACCAAGCTCCACTACTCCGCACACACCTCTTGCCAGGTCTGCTAGAAACAGCGAAGCGCAACTTAGGTCGCGGCGCTAAAGAATGTGCAATCTTTGAAATCGGATCCGTCTTTCGCGATGTAACGAAGTTGGCTCATGTCTCACCCGTACCAACTACATCGCGCCCGAGCGCCGAGACGATTGCAGAAATTTATGCCAGCGTTCCACCTCAGCCGCTCTTCGTTGGGTCGGTCGTTGTTGGATCGCTCGATCGAGATGGCTGGTGGGGTAAAGGTCGGGCATTTGATTGGTCAGATGCAACCCAGATGGCGCTTTCAATCATTGAGCTAACCGGCAACACCGGTGTTATCGTTCAATCAGATTTGGCTCCCTGGCATCCAGGCCGCTGTGCAGAGATTCAGGTAGCAGGCAAAGCTGTGGCGCACGCCGGAGAATTGCACCCTCGGGTCCTCGAAGCGTTGGGCCTCCCGCCGCGCAGTTGCGCATTTGCCGTCATTCTCTCTGAGCTACCAGTCGTTCCATCAAAGAGCGCGAAGCCGATCTACACAATGCCCGCTGCTACACAGGATGTATCGCTTATGGTGGACGGATCTATTCCTGCATCTAAAGTTGAAGCAGCGCTCGTGGCTGGCGCTGGATCTCTCCTGGAGTCCATCACCCTCTTTGATCGCTATGAAGACCTGGGGGATGGGAGAGTTTCACTGGCATTTACCTTGACCTTCCGCGCCCATGACAGAACTCTGACGGCTGATGAGGTCTCTGGATATCGTGAGTTGGCCGTCGCCTCTGCCACCAAAGAATGTGGAGCAATCGTTCGCGCATAAATATGCATAACTTTGCATATTTATACATTCTCTTCTAGACTCTAACCATGAAAATTGGCATAGTAGGCGCGAGCGGCTATTCGGGTGGAGAGCTTCTACGCTTATTGGACCGGCATCCATTCTTTCAAATCCAATACATAGCGGCTGGTTCGCAGGCCGGGTCCTTGATTACAGAAGTTCATCCTCACCTTGTGACATTTACGGGACGCGCCTTCGAGGCCACGCAAGTTTCTCGTATGAACGAGTGTGCACTCATCTTTTTCGCGCTACCTCATGGCGAGTCAGCAAAGCTAATTGCATCGCTCGCTCCGGAAATTAAGGTGATCGATCTCGGTGCCGACTTTAGATTGAATTCGCCCGCCGCTTGGGAGAAATATTATGGCGGCCCTTACGCCGGTTCGTGGGTATATGGGTTACCTGAGATCGCAGGACAACGAGAAAAGATTGCACAATCCACTCGAGTGGCCAACCCTGGGTGTTATGCAACGGCGATTGCCGTAGCTGCCACGCCTGCAATCGAACACGGAATTATCGATGCTGGAGATATCGTTGTTGTTGCCGCATCTGGAACGACAGGCGCAGGTCGAAAAGCAAGTACAACTTTGCTTGGAAGTGAAGTTATGGGATCTCTCACTTCATACAAATTTGGGGGCGTTCATCAGCACACTCCGGAGATAGAAGAGACGCTGGGAATTGTCGCCGGCGAGTTCGTTAAGATCTCATTCACGCCAATTTTGGCGCCAATGCCACGCGGCATTCTGGCCACGGTTACCTCAAAGCTGACAAGGCCCATGAGCACTCTGGCGGCACAAGAGATCTATCGCGCCCACTTCGCGGATGAAGAGTTTGTCACCATGCTAGGGGGAGATGCCCTGCCGAAGACATCCGCAGTACTCGGTTCTAATAGCGTGCAATTGCAAGTCGCTGTCGATTCCCACACCGATCGCCTCATTGTTTCCGCCGCAATTGATAACTTGGGCAAAGGCGCCGCTTCTCAAGCGATCCAAAATGCGAACATCCTCGTAGGAATCGCTGAAAATTCAGGGTTAACTTCAGTAGGTATTGGATCATGATTGTCATTAAGTATGGCGGGCATGTTCTGGAAAATGCAGAAACAAACGATGCGATCATCGCGGCCATTTCCACATTCCACTTGCGTGGCGGCAAAGTTGTTCTCGTGCATGGCGGGGGCCCGGCTATAGAAACGGAATTGCAGGTTCACGACATTGCATCAACCATGACAGAGGGATATCGGGTGACTACGCCCGAAGTAATGGAAGTTGTACAACGAACGCTCTCTGGCAGTGTTTTGAGAGACCTTACAAATAGATTTATAGCTCATGGGGTTAATGCGGTTGGAATGTCATCGGGAGATGGCCAAACTTTGCGAGCCCAAAAGTATTGGCCGCTGGTCCATGGCGAGCGTATCGATATCGGACTCGTGGGTGAGGCCGAGCGGGTGGATCCCACCTTCCTTCATTTGCTTCTGGACAATGGCTACCTGCCCATTGTCTCTCCGGTTTCAGTCCAGTCTGATGGGCAAGCGCTCAACCTCAACGGTGATATTGCGGCCGGATCTATCGCAGGCGCCCTCAATGCTGATGAAGTGCTATTCATAACGGAGGTCGCTGGGATTTATAGGAATTGGCCTGATATGTCATCGCTTATCGAGGAAATTTCACTTGAAGAGTTGAAAACGATTGCTCCGACTTTCGTTGATGGAATGGCGCCAAAATCACGAGCTGTCATAACTGCACTTGCCTCGGGAGCTAAACAAGCTCGGATTATCGACGGCAGAGAAATTTCAAATTTGGATTCAGCCTTCAATGGAATCGGCGGAACGGTGGTTAAAGCATGAAGAATCAAGAGCGGTGGCATGCAGCGCTCCAGAACAATTACGGAGTGCCTCCGATCACTTTAGTAAAAGGGAAGGGCGCTGAAGTCTGGGACGATAATGGAAAGCGCTATCTAGATTTCCTAGGCGGTATTGCTACCAATGTTCTTGGGCACGCACACCCAGGCATTGTTAAAGCCGTAACCCAGCAGATCGAGAAACTCGGACATGTGAGCAATCTTTATTCACATAAGCCAGGTATCGAATTGGCAGAGAAGTTGCAAGACCTGACCAACGACCCAACCGCAAGAGTTTTCTTCTGCAACTCTGGAGCAGAAGCTAATGAAGCGGCGATAAAGATCTCTCGACTAACTGGCCGCAAACAAATTGTGGCAACTGTTGGTGGCTTTCATGGCAGAACAGCTGGTGCGCTCTCAATAACAGGGCAAGATGCTAAGCGAACTCCCTTTGAGCCTCTCCTTCCGGGAGTTAAATTCGTAGAGTTTGGCAATGTGGCCGCTATGCGCAGAGTCATCTCTAAAAACACTGCGATGGTAATCATAGAAACTATTCAAGGTGAAAATGGAGTCGTAGTGCCCGAAGCTGGTTATCTCCGAAAGGTTCGCGCAATCTGCGATCAAAACGGTGTGCTTTTGGCAATTGATGCGGTGCAAACTGGGATGGGACGTACGGGCGAGTGGTTCGGATATGAATCCGAAGGAATCAAGCCCGACATCATTACTTTAGCCAAAGGTCTAGGCGGAGGGTTGCCGCTTGGCGCAATGATCACCTTGGGGGAGAAGGCGCCTGCATTTAAACCGGGGGAGCATGGATCGACCTTTGGCGGAAATCCCGTCTCATGCGCCGCTGCAAATGCCGCCATCGATTTTATCGTTAAAAAGAATCTTCTTAAACAAGTTTCTACATCTGGAAAGTTCTTGAAGACCAAGCTCGCAAAGGTTCCTGGCGTCATTGACGTTCGTGGTCGGGGACTGCTTTTGGGAATCGTCCTCGAGGCTAATGTGGCTGCGGCGGTAGTAGCTAAAGCTATGAGTAATGGTCTTTTGATTAACGCTCCTAGTAAAAATGTTATTCGAATCGCCCCGCCATTGATCGTCAACAAGAAAGAACTGAGCGAATTCGTCAAATTATTCTCTCGAACCCTCAATGAGGTGCTCAATGGCTAAGTCTCTTCGTAACCCGACACAAACTCGTAAGCAGATCATTCATGATCTTGTGATCGCTGGAAAGATCCATTCTCAAGCCGATCTCGTCCGCGAACTCAAGGCGAAAGGCCTAGTCGTGACGCAGGCGACCGCAAGTCGTGATCTACAAGAGATAGGCGCCATGCGAAGCACAAACCGAAATGGTGATGTTCGATATATTTTAGAAACGTCACAGAAGTCACCTTCTTCGATGGACCTTATTCTCTCGATTGCCTCCAGCGCTAATACCGTTGTACTTCATACGCCTCCAGCGGCTGCTCAATTTGTTGCCAGCACTTTAGATGCTGCGATTATTGCGAAGGAATTGCCTATGGCAATCGGCACAATTGCGGGAGATGACACGGTTTTAGTTATTGCATCCACGGCAACCGGCGGCGGAGCACTTGCGAAGAAGATTGCAACAATGTTTGGAAAGGGAAAATAATGTCTCTATGGGGCGGACGTTTTGCAACGGGACCAAATGAATCGGTAGTCAAGCTTTCGAGAAGTGTGCAATTTGATTGGCGATTAGCTCCCTACGACATTCGAGTAAATATTGCTCACGTCGCTGGACTTAAGCGCGCTGGGGTTCTTAACAGCGAGGATGCAGATCGGATCACGCAAGCGCTGAACGAGCTTTCGCAAGAAGTTGCTTCTGGTTCTTTCACATATATTGAGAGCGATGAAGATGTTCATAGCGCTATTGAACGAGGATTGGTCGGCAAATTAGGCGAACTGGGCGGAGCACTACGCGCGGGTCGTTCGCGAAATGATCTCGTTGTAACTGATTTTAAGCTGTATCTTGTGGATCATCTTCTTGAGGTTGCGCAGGAAACACTCGAGCTAGTAACAACTCTTGATACCGCCGCTAGCAGTCACATAGGTGTAATTGCTCCTGGGTTTACGCACCTGCAACACGCCCAACCAATTCTCTTCTCCCACGAATTAGCTAAACACTCCCATGCTTTGCTCCGCGATATCGATCGAATGAAGGATTGGTTAACTCGCAACTCAGTTTCTCCACTGGGATCTGGAGCTCTTGCAGGCTCATCTCTCGTCCCAAATCCAGAGATCATCGCGGCAGAGCTTGCTTTCCAAGGTGTCACGCGCAACAGCATCGATGCCGTAAGTGATCGAGATTTTGTAGCAGAGGCGTTATTTATCTTTGCCATGCTCGGTGTGCATCTTTCACGTATCGGTGAAGAGTTCACTATTTGGAATACCCAAGAATTTGGATGGGTAACTCTCGATGATGCATTTTCTACAGGGTCATCGATCATGCCGCAGAAGAAGAACCCCGATATCGCAGAATTGGCACGGGGAAAGGCGGGACGGTTCATCGGTAATTTAACTTCCCTGTTGGTCACGCTTAAAGGTCTACCTTTTGCGTACAACCGAGACTTACAGGAAGATAAAGAACCAATCTTCGACTCCGTGGAAGAACTCTTGGTCTTGCTCCCCGCGGTAAGGGGAATGATCGCTACGGCGGGCTTTAACTCGACCGCAATTTCAAAGGGGGTCCTCGACGGGCATGCTCTAGCCACTGAAATCGCTGACTTCCTCGTGCGAAATGGCCTTCCCTTCGCCCAAGCGCATGAGATTTCTGGAAAGGCCGTGGCCTTGGCTGAGTCCAGAGGTCAGGAAGTCCATGAACTCACAGATATCGAGTTTGCGGGGATAGATAAGAGGCTGACCTCAGAACTCCGGTCGGTTCTCTCTGCCCAAGCGGCGCTTGACTCGCGCACTTCGATCAATGGCACCTCGTCCAAGAGCGTTACGACCCAACTGGCGCAACTAGATACGAAAATTCGTGGATATTCCAGCTGGATTGCCAGCGAGCGCAAACGCTTTTCGGGCATGATGGGCGCATGACTGCAGAACTTATAGCCGATCTGGAATGGCGTGGCTTAATCGCGCAAACGACCGATAGAGAGGCGCTTCTTAAACAGCTCAATGGTGGACCGACCTCGTTCTACCTTGGATTTGATCCGACGGCGCCGTCACTTCATCTAGGCAACTTAGTTGTCTTGCTTGTGATGCGACGTTTCCAACTTGCAGGGCATAAACCACTTCCACTTGTTGGTGGTGCCACCGGTTTAGTTGGAGATCCAAGTGGAAAAAATGAAGAACGTACCCTTAATGAGGCTGATGTAGTTGCACAATGGGTCGAACGCATCCGCACCCAACTCGCTAAGTTCCTCGACTTTGATAACGGCGAGAATGCCGCAGTCATGACCAATAATTTAGATTGGACGAAGCCACTTTCAGCCCTAGAATTTCTCCGCGATATTGGAAAGCATTTCAGCGTCAATCAGATGCTCTCTAAAGATAGTGTTTCATCACGCTTAGAGGGCGGAGGTATTAGTTATACAGAATTCTCATACCAAGTCTTGCAGGGTTTTGATTTCTTAGAGCTCTATCGCCGACATGATTGCAGATTGCAAATCGGTGGAAGTGATCAATGGGGAAATATTATTGCCGGGCTTGATCTAATCCGTAAAGTTGAAGGAGCGAGCGCGCACTGTTTAACAATTCCATTATTGATGAAGAGCGATGGATCTAAATTTGGAAAGACGGCAGGCGGAAGTGTCTGGCTCGATCCAGAGATGACTTCCCCTTACGCGTTCTATCAATTTTGGTTGAACAGTGACGATGCAGATATTCCAAAGTATTTAAAAGTTTTCTCTTTTAAGAGTCATGCAGAAATATCTGAACTCATTGCATCGCACGAAGTTAATCCCGGGTTGCGAGAAGCCCATAGAGCCCTTGCGCAGGAGCTCACCACCTTGGTGCATGGTGCGGGGGAGTGCCAAGCCGCAGAACGTGCAGCACGGGCGTTATTTGGCCAAGGAGAGCTCGCTGAGCTCGATGAAAAGACTCTTGCATCAGCCCTTTCACAACTTCCCAAAACCACAATTGCAGTAGGAAGTGCTTTCCCCACATGGGTTGATCTCTTAGCTGCTACTGGAGTTGTCGAATCAAAGTCAGCAGCCCGACGGATCGTTAAAGAAGGTGGCGCATATCTCAATAACGCCAAAGTCACGGCAGAGGACTTCATTCCTACGCATGAAAACCTGCTTTTTGGACGTTTCCTCCTCCTGCGCAAGGGAAAACGCGATCTAGCTGCGGTCGAGGTGATTTAGCAGTTTTTTGAGCTATTTTCTGAAAGACCCTAAAACCCTTATAAATCAATGGTTTTAGGGTCTTTTTCTAATTGAGCCATCGATGTGAGAGTTGCGAAACGCCGCATTTGCCCTAATTTGACCCTTTGGGCCCAAACGGGTTATGGTACGACCTCGCTCGCGGAACGGACTGAAAGAGGCCGTGCGACGACAATTCTGTGAAATAGCGTGTGTTTGGTCCTGGTCTATCTCAAATTGACCTTCAGTCCATAGTGCATTAAGTTAAGCAGTCTGCCCTGCAAACGGTGAGTAATTACCGTGCGCGGAGCGCGCTCGTACCTTGAGAACTCAACAACGTGCAAAAATCAATGCCAATAAAAGGGCTTATATAGGCGTGTTCGCATGTCTGTAGTAAGTCCAAATTCCTTTGTATTTTCTCTCTTTGAGATCATTACAAAACAAAAACAATTGGTAAAACATAAAGTAGCTATAAACGCTAGTTTTGTTTTTTGCCAGATCACAACTTTCTATGGAGAGTTTGATCCTGGCTCAGGACGAACGCTGGCGGCGTGCTTAACACATGCAAGTCGAACGATGAAGCCCTTCGGGGTGGATTAGTGGCGAACGGGTGAGGAACACGTGAAGAATCTGCCCTCCACTTTGGGATAACTCCGGGAAACCGGGGCTAATACCGAATATTGAAACATAAGTGGCATCACTGAGTTTTGAAAGAATTTCGGTGGAGGATGACTTCGCGGCCTATCAGCTTGTTGGTGAGGTAATGGCTCACCAAGGCGACGACGGGTAGCCGGCCTGAGAGGGCGACCGGCCACACTGGGACTGAGACACGGCCCAGACTCCTACGGGAGGCAGCAGTGGGGAATATTGGGCAATGGACGCAAGTCTGACCCAGCGACGCCGCGTGCGGGATGAAGGCCTTCGGGTTGTAAACCGCTTTCAGCAGGGAAGAAGCGAAAGTGACGGTACCTGCAAAAGAAGCACCGGCTAACTATGTGCCAGCAGCCGCGGTAATACATAGGGTGCAAGCGTTGTCCGGAATTATTGGGCGTAAAGAGCTCGTAGGTGGTTAGTTACGTCGGGTGTGAAAATCTGGGGCTCAACCCCAGACCTGCACTCGATACGGGCTAGCTAGAGTTTGGTAGGGGAGACTGGAATTCCTGGTGTAGCGGTGGAATGCGCAGATATCAGGAGGAACACCAATGGCGAAGGCAGGTCTCTGGGCCAATACTGACACTGAGGAGCGAAAGCGCGGGGAGCGAACAGGATTAGATACCCTGGTAGTCCGCGCCGTAAACGGTGGGCGCTAGTTGTGGGGACCTTCCACGGTCTCTGCGACGCAGCTAACGCATTAAGCGCCCCGCCTGGGGAGTACGATCGCAAGATTAAAACTCAAAGGAATTGACGGGGCCCCGCACAAGCAGCGGAGCATGCGGCTTAATTCGACGCAACGCGAAGAACCTTACCAAGGCTTGACATATACCGAAAAGCAGCAGAGATGTTGTGTCCGCAAGGGCGGTATACAGGTGGTGCATGGTTGTCGTCAGCTCGTGTCGTGAGATGTTGGGTTAAGTCCCGCAACGAGCGCAACCCTCGTTCTGTGTTGCCAGCATTTAGTTGGGGACTCACAGGAGACTGCCGTGGTTAACACGGAGGAAGGTGGGGATGACGTCAAATCATCATGCCCCTTATGTCTTGGGCTGCACGCATGCTACAATGGCAGGTACAAAGGGCTGCAATACCGTAAGGTGGAGCGAATCCCAAAAAGTCTGTCTCAGTTCGGATTGAGGTCTGCAACTCGACCTCATGAAGTCGGAGTTGCTAGTAATCGTAGATCAGCAACGCTACGGTGAATACGTTCCCGGGGCTTGTACACACCGCCCGTCACGTCACGAAAGTCGGTAACACCCAAAGTCAGTGGCCCAACCGCAAGGAGGGAGCTGCCTAAGGTGGGATCGGTGATTGGGACGAAGTCGTAACAAGGTAGCCGTACCGGAAGGTGCGGCTGGATCACCTCCTTTCTAAGGAGTCCGCCAAAAGCGGATCTCAAAGAACAGTGGAGCATTGATTTGTGAAGTTAAAATCATCCAATAACTAGTACAACCAAACCGTAAGGTGCGGAGTGGAACGTTCACTTTTATGAGATTGCTTCATGCACGTTGTTGGGTCCTGAGGGTACGAACCCTCTGGACTTAGTGAGCAGATCGAACTGCCGATTTCTACCTGGATTTTTTTCTGGGATCAATTGAAACCTGGTAAGCGGTCAACGTTCCTAAGGCCGCCCGTATCTTGAGAACTACACAGTGAACGCGAGCATCTTTG
>CAIUIT010000077.1 GCA_903899375.1 uncultured Actinomycetes bacterium | reverse complement strand
GCGCGGAATATGCAGCCAGCTAGGCAGAGGGAGAATATAGAAACCAATTCCGAAACCCTGCATCATGGTCTTGAGCTTGCCGCCCTTGCTCGCTGGGATGACTCCGCCTTTGATGACAGCCAAGCGTAAAAGGGTAACTGCGATCTCGCGGAAGAGAATCACGAGCGTCACCCACCACCACAATTTCCCTTGAATCGACAAGCCAATCATTGCAGTGCCTATCGCGGCCTTATCGGCGACTGGATCTAAGAATGTTCCGAAACTTGTCACTTGATTGCGGGATCGCGCCAAACGCCCATCCATTAAATCTGTTAATCCGACGAGGAAGAATCCGGTCCAGGCGATTACCCGCCAGAGTGAAGTGTCTCCCCCATCTTTGAAGAGCGCATAAGCGCAGAATGGGAGCGCAAGCAAGCGCAGCACCGTGAGTGCATTCGGTAGGTTTAGCGTTCTGGGAGATGGGGTACTCATTGGTGCCATGGTACCTGCCACCGCGCAGGATTGTGCAAAGGTCGAGAATTATCGGGATTTAGCCTTGGGAAGAAGCTCCCGGACCAAATTGGAGATGGACAACCTCGCCAGTCGTACCTGGAGCACCTGCATCTACGCCATTTACATTGAGATTAACGGCGCCAGCATTGCCGATCGTGACATTAATTAATTGGCTGTCTGCAAATGATTGGGAAGATCCTTTAGTGAGCATTCCACTAAATATTTGCGTGCCTGAAATATCTGTCACGGCGAGCCAAGTAGACCCAAAGTTTGCTGACACGACGACAGATACGTCAGAAGTCTTGGTTGCAACTGCCGTGGTGCCGCCAAGGTTTCCACTAGTGGTCGATGCAGAGCTAGGCAATAAAGCGGCAGTCGAAGATTTAGCGCCACTCTTACTTGGTGCATGAGTGAATGATGCTGCGGTTGGAATAGCAACTAGAAGAGCGACAACGACAGCAGCTACCTTTGCCATTAATCCAAATGAAATTTTCGCTTTTTTGCGATCCACAGAAATTACACTATTTTCACTTAAGAGCTCGACCATTGGTCGGTTAAAATCATGATTCATGGTATTAAATTCTTCGACGAGAAGATCTTCATTTGCGTGTAAGGCACGTGCAATATTGCGGATATGCCCCCGTGCATACGTAAGGCCGCCGGATGATTCAAAATTATCATTTTCAAGATCGTTCAAAACTGTTCGACGAACACAAATAATCTCTGACAACTCTTCGAGAGACATGCCAACAGACTCACGCGCCTGGCGGAGAAGAATTCCTGCTGACATCAATGCCTCATTACTTGATTCGTGCTTGGGTTAAACCGAGCCACAATCTGGGGGAAGGTGAGAAGCCAAGGGTAAACCTCAAACCGCCCTGTAGCCAAATAATTTTGCTGAGAATGACTGGTTACCTGAGCGCGTGACCCCAAAAATCACCCTAAATGTAACCCTGAATCTGCTCTAGCAAGTCAGGCATCTGCTCGGCAGTGATTAAGACCTCGCGCGCCTTCGAGCCTTCAGATGGGCCCACGATGCCACGGCTCTCCATCAGATCCATGAGGCGTCCTGCCTTGGCGAAGCCGACGCGTAATTTCCTTTGTAACATCGAGGTCGAACCAAACTGTGTACCGACAACGAGTTGAATTGCCTGTAAGAGAAGATCCATATCATCACCAATGTCATTTTCAATCTGCTTGCTAACAGCCGGCGCATTGATATCCACTCTGAATACTGGTTGTGCTTGTGATTTCACATGATTCACAACGGCCTCTGATTCACGCTCTGAAACATATGCTCCTTGAATTCGCATCGCCTTGCTGGCGCCCATGGGAAGGAATAGCGCATCGCCTTGACCAACTAATTTCTCTGCGCCAGGAGTATCCAAAATAACGCGCGAGTCGGCAAGACTAGATGTGGCAAATGAAAGTCGCGACGGAACGTTCGCCTTAATCAAACCGGTAACTACATCTACGCTCGGCCGCTGTGTCGCAATCACCAAGTGAATACCAGCAGCACGGGCGAGCTGAGTGATGCGAACGATGGACTCTTCTACTTCGCGAGCCGCAACCATCATTAGATCTGCCAATTCATCGATGATCACAAGTAGGTAGGGATATGGTTCGAGAATTCGCTCGCTGCCTTCTGGAGGAGCAACCTTCTTCGCCTTTACGGCTCTATTGAAATCATCGATATGTCGGAACCCAAAATGAGATAGATCGTCATAACGTTGATCCATTTCTCGCACCACCCAAGCCAATACATCAGCAGCTTTCTTTGGACTGGTGATGATGGGGGCGATCAAATGAGGAATACCTTCGTAACTTGTCAGTTCAACGCGCTTTGGATCGATCATGACGAGGCGAACTTCATCGGGGGTTGATCGCATCAAGATTGAAACTATCAATGAGTTAATCATCGACGACTTACCAGCACCAGTTGCACCTGCGACGAGTAGATGTGGCATTTTCGCCAAGTTAACGCAAATGAAATTACCTTCGACATCCTTACCTAGAGCGACCACCATAGGGTGCGTCTCGTTCATTGCAACGGCAGAACGCAAGACATCTCCTAGTGCGACGATCTCCCGATCGGTATTTGGAATTTCGATTCCAACCGCAGATTTGCCGGGAATAGGAGAGAGAATGCGAACATCGCCGCTCGCCACCGCATAAGAAATATTCTTGGCGAGTGCAGTAATGGCTTCGACTTTGACTCCGCCAGCGAGCTCAACTTCGTAGCGCGTGACCGTGGGTCCCCGCATAAAGCCGGTGACTCGCGCTTCCACGCCAAATTGTTCAAAGACCTGACCGAGCGCTGCAACGACAACCTCGTTCGCCTTGGACTTGGACTTAGAGGCAGGAGCAGTACGCAAGAGATCCATGGAAGGCAATATGTAAGGTGTGTCAGCTGCCAAGATCATTTGATGGGCTGGGGTGCTCTGCACTGTCTTGGTAACAAATGTCGGAGTGGTTGTTGCTGCGCGGTCAATATGAAGAGCAATGGTCTCCTCTAGCTCGTCCTCGTCGGGCTCGTCCTCGTCGGGCTCGGCTTGATGGAACTCTTGTACAAGCGGAGTCTCAAATGGAGGGGTGTCATTTATCTCAAATTCTTCTTCGCTCTCATCGCGATCTCGCTTAGCTCGGTGCGCAATCCACCCAAAGATTGCCCTCAACTTTGCTACGACCTGAGAAACTGGAGTTGCAGTAACGATTAAGACTCCAAAGAAGAAGATAAGAATCAGAATTGGGATTGCCAGCAGGGAAGTTCCGAGATTTGCGAGAGGACGTCCGACGCCGTAGCCGATTGCCCCTCCAGCGCTCTTCACGGTCGAGAAATCTGAATCGTTAAACACTTGGGCCAACCCGGTGCTGCTGAGAATCAGCAGGAGAGCTCCAATAGTGATTCGACCATTTGCGCGTCCCTCATCTGGGGCTTTGAAGAGTCGGAATGCGAAGTAAATAAAGAGGAGTGGGGTGACTATTGCGACCTTACCAAAAGTACCCAGCAGGACGGTATTCATAAATCGACCGATGGGGTTGTTTAAATGGAACCACGATCCCGCGGCGCTGAGGAGCGCAAAGATAAGAAGGAGAAAAGCTAAGCCATCGCGATGATGTGCGCTATCGAGTTCACGCGCCTCTTTGAAGAGGAAGCGAATGGTGCTACCGATCGCCTTCGCAATGAAATGCCAAATAGCAGCAAGGGCACGACCGATGCCGGTGAGAATTCCAGGGCGCTTCGCAGCCTTGCTTCGCGTGGTACTTCGTTTTTTAGCCATAGCGGACTAAGCCTAAAGAATAAGGTGCTGCTGGGGCGGCTCGGCGCGCCGTTATACCTCTATAACTACAGGGATGATCATTGGCTTGCGACGATGTTCTTCGCCTACCCAACTACCAACGGTTCGACGGACAACTTGAGCAAGTTGATGCGTTCCATTAATTCCACCGGCGACTGATGTTGCAAGAGCCTTTTCGATCATGCCTTTAACCTCATCAAAGAGCGCCTTATCTTCAGTAAATCCACGCGCATGAATATCTGGACCGGCAACAATTTTTCCACTTTGTGAATCAACAACGACAACTACGGATATGAATCCCTCTTCGCCCAAGATCCTTCGATCCTTGAGTGAACTCTCGGTGATTTCTCCAATGCTCTGCCCATCTACATACACAAAGCCGACGGGAACCGCTCCCGCAATATCTGCATAACCATCGTGCACATCGATAACAATTCCATTATCGACAACGATGGTATTTGTCCGTGGAACACCAGTCTTGATGGCAAGTTCGGCATTAGCCCTCATGTGACGCCATTCGCCATGAATCGGCATTACATTCTTTGGCTTAACGATGTTGTAACAGTAGAGAAGTTCACCAGCGGCTGCGTGACCCGAAACGTGCACCAAGGCATTGCCTTTGTGCACTACGGTCGCACCGAAACGAGTGAGTTCGTTGATCACTCTAAAAACTGGATTTTCGTTACCAGGAATGAGCGATGATGCAAGGACGACAGTGTCACCCTTGCCCACGCTAATTTGATGTTCGCCATTCGCCATGCGAGAAAGTGCAGCGAGAGGCTCACCTTGCGAGCCGGTACAAATAAGAACTACGCGATCTCCGGCGTCATCAACGGTCTTTGCATCGATGATTTCAAGGCCCTCGGGAACTTGCAAATAGCCCAGATCTTGTGCCAATTTCATATTGCGTACCATGCTGCGTCCAATAAATGCGACCTTGCGATCATGCTGCGCTGCAATCATCATAATCTGTTGTACGCGGTGAACATGCGATGCAAAGGAAGCAACGATCACGCGTCTTTCAGTAGCGCGAAAGACTCGATCAAGTGTTGGCATTATGTCGCGCTCGGATGTTGTAAAACCAGGTACATCCGCATTCGTGGAGTCAGTCATAAAGAGGTCAACACCCTCTTCGCCCAAACGAGCAAATGTTGCAAGGTCAGTGATGCGACCATCGAGAGGAAGTTGATCCATCTTGAAATCGCCAGTAGCGAGAACAAGTCCTGCCTCCGTTCGGATGGCTATAGCAAGCGCATCGGGAATGGAGTGATTCACTGCAACGAATTCGAGTTCGAAGGGACCAAAGGTCTGCTTCATTCCAGCCTTAACCTCGACCATTGGCGCAGTAATACGACGTTCCTTGAGTTTTGCCTCGGTAAATGCCAGTGTCAGCTTTGATCCAACAACCGGAATGTCTGCACGTTCTTTCAAAAGATATGGAACGGCACCGATGTGGTCCTCGTGGCCGTGGGTGAGTGCAATAGCCACAACATCGTGCAAGCGATCTCTAATGTACGAGAAATCAGGGAGGATAAGATCAATTCCGGGTTGGCTCTCTTCTGGGAAGAGAACTCCGCAATCGACGATCAATAACTTGCCAGCAATCTCAAAGACGGTCATGTTTCGACCGATTTCGCCCAAACCACCGAGCGCAACGATGCGCAGTGTTTTAGGAGCTAACTTGGCTGGATAGGGTAAATCGGGATGTGGATGATTCATTATTTAAGTACAACTCCGCCTTGTTGAAGGTCCTCCCGCAATTGCGCAATCTGCGCAGGGGTGGCATCGACAAGTGGCAAACGCGTAGATCCACCAGGTAGGCCCATCAATGTGAGTGCGGCCTTAGTCAATATCGCACCTTGGGTGCGGAAGGTTCCGGTGAATACCGGCAATAATTCTTGATGTATTTCTAGTGCTCGTATTGCATTTCCTGCAAACCAGGCGTCGAGCATCGCTCTAAGTTGGTTGCCAACAGTATGTCCACAGACCGAGACGAATCCAACAGCGCCCACGCTGAGCAAAGGTAGATTGAGGATGTCATCGCCTGAATAGACCGGAAGACCGGTCCTCTTGATGACCCACGAGGTTGATGCGGGATTTCCTTTTGCATCTTTAAGTGCAACGATATTTTTAACTTCTGCGAGACGACAGATTGTGTCCTCTTCGATTGGAACACCAGTGCGACCAGGGATGTCATACATCATGATGGGAAGATCGGTGGCAGCAGCAACTGCTCTAAAGTGTGCCTCAATGCCCTCTTGTGGTGGCTTGTTGTAATAAGGGGTGACGATTAGTAACCCATCTGCTCCAACTTCAGCACAACGTTTAGATTGATCAACGGTGTAAGCAGTTTCATTATCACCTGCGCCTGTTAAAACTTTGACACGATCGCCAACCGTGCTCTTCACAACGCGAATGATTTCAAGTTTCTCGGATGTCTTTGTTGTAGGGGCTTCGCCTGTTGTGCCATTAACTGCAATGGCATCGTGACCGGTATTTGCCAAATGTTCAGCGATCTTCGCAACACCGTCCCAGTCAATCGCTCCATCTTTTTGAAATGGGGTCACCATTGCGGTGATCAAGCGGCCAAAGGGCGCCTCGATCTGGGTCGTCTGTTTATGAGGCATGGGCTTAGCCTATCGTGACTACGGGGCTACTCGTCCAGACTTTTCGAATGCCCCGTGTGTAAGTGGCATAAGAGTTGCGAAATATTGCTCCATTTTCTCGGCAACCATCTCAATTTCCCGTTGCGGATAGCTTGGGAAATGCGATCCTTCACGCGAGGTGCGAAGCGATAAGAAATTCATGAGCGCCCGTGCATTCATGGTCACATACATGGACGAATAAAGACCCACGGGTAAAACTGCACGTGCTACTTCACGGGCCACCCCGGCATCGAGCATCTTCTTATAATTTTCATAGGCGACAGTGCAGCTCTCTTTAATTGCTCTGACTGTCGTTTCGTATTGCTCATCGGTGCCGTCAATAAATGTATATGAGCCGGCCTTTCCGATTTGAACTAATTTGCGCTCTTTGCTCGGAACATAGAAATTTGGTCGCAATTCGCGATAACGCCCAGATTCTTCGTTATAAGAGGCGATGCGGTGACGCATAAATTCACGGAATACAAAGATCGGGGCCGAGATAAAGAAGGTCATCGAGGTGTGCTCGAAAGGAGAGCCGTGACGTTCACGAGCGAGATAGTTAATCAACCCTTCAGATCGAGATGCATCGGAATCCACGTCATCAAGAGAGTTTTCGCCAGCGGTCGATACTCGGGCTGCCCATATAACATCGGAGTCACTAGCGCTGGCTTTTACCAACTCAACGGTTACATCGCTGCGGAAATTGATTTCGAAATGCTCTTCACCCATGTATCGACCTTATCTTTTGGTACCCGCGAGGCTAGGGATTAGGGCAGAATATCGGCGTGTCAGTGAAGCGCGACTCCCTCAGTGTTGGCCTTGCCGTCGGGGCGGCTGGAATTGCCTTCGGGGCGGTGGCCGTTGCCGATCACTTCACGGTGGCGCAGGCCTGCTTTCTCTCCCTGGTCCTATTCTCCGGAGCCTCACAATTCTCCTTGGTAGCCGTGATGAGCGCTGGCGGAAGTCCCCTGAGCGCGATCGTCACGGGAACATTTCTGGGCGGGCGAAATGGTTTATATGGCGTGCGTATGGCCCAAATTCTTAAACTTAAAGGTTTCAAACGCGCCCTTGCAGCACAGATCACCATCGATGAATCAACGGGCGTAGCTATCGCGCAAGAGAGTTCAGAGGATCAACGCACCGCTTTCTGGTACACCGGCTTTGGAGTCTTCTTCTTCTGGAATATCTTTACCTTGCTTGGCGCGTTAGGCGCAAAGGCCATAGGTGACACTTCGGCTTGGGGTCTTGATGTCGCCTCCCCTGCAATTTTCTGTGCTGTGCTCTTCCCGCGATTAAAAGAGCGAAAACTCTTGATAGCAGGAGTTCTTTCATTTATCTGGGCGCTGTCAATAACTCAATTCGTTCCGGCCGGCGTTCCCATTATTTCAACTGTGGTTATTGCTGCAATTATCGGTTGGAAGTAAATGAATTCACAGTGGGTAGCCGTAATCGTCACCAGCGTTCTTTGTTATGCGATCAAATATATTGGCCATGCCATTCCCGAAATTTGGCTGGCCCACCCACGCGTACAGCGCATTACCAACCTAATTCCGATTGTTCTGTTGAGCTCACTTGTTGCAATGCAGGCATTTACTACAAAAACTAAATTTGTGGTGGATCACCGCCTGGCGGGTATAGCCGTCGCGATCGTTGCATTGGGAGCAAAATTGCCATTCCCCGCAGTTGTGATCGGGGCAATGGCAACTTCTGCGATTATGTATCGCTTAAAGATTTAAAGTATTGCTAAAGATACGAGCTTAGCTTCTAGGTCAATGTCAGATGGCTCGGTCATGTGAGTTCCGTCAGGAAAGACGATGACAGGAATAGAACGCATTCCCCCATTGATTTCAATGACTTTATCCGATGCCACTTCATCTAATTCGATATCGATGTAGTTGTACTCAACGTTACGTGCATCTAGAAATGCCTTTGAACGGCGGCAATCTCCGCACCACAGCGCGCTGTACATTGTTATCTGGGCTGACATGTAATTACTCCTTTGTTGTAAGGAGATTCTATTTCAAATTCAGGAAGTGCTCGAGTCCAAATGTGAGTCCAGGTGTTTCAACAACCTTGCGGACCCCCAGTAATACGCCAGGCATGAACCCAGTGCGATCGATGGAGTCATGTCGTATGGTCAATGTCTCACCCAGATCACCCAGAATAACCTCTTGGTGAGCCACTAAGCCCCGCAAACGCACCGAGTGAATTGGAACATCGCCAACCTTTGCTCCTCGAGCTCCTTGTAGGCCAGAAGATGTTGCATCTGGCATCGCCTCTTTATTTACAGATTTGCGAGCCTCGGTAATAAGTTCTGCAGTACGAGCCGCTGTACCCGACGGAGCATCTGCCTTATTAGGGTGATGCAGCTCGACGATCTCGACAGATTCGAAGTATTTAGATGCTTGTGCAGCAAACTGCATCATTAAAACTGCACCAAGGCCGAAGTTAGGAGCGATCAGTGCTCCAACCTTTGGATGTGCTTGCAGCCATGATTCGATAGCTGCTAACTTTTTGGCATCAAAACCAGTGGTACCGACTACAACATTGATCCCGTGACTTATGGCGAATTCCAGATTGCCCATCACCGCATCGGGGTGGGTGAAATCAACAACAACTTGAGCCCCGCTTGAAACCAATTGGTTAATATCATCTCCCAGATCGAGAGCGGCAACTAGTTCCAGATCGGATGATTCGTTGATCGCGCCAACCGTGGTCGCGCCCATGCGCCCCTTGGCGCCGAGTACCGCAACTTTGATAGTCATGCGATCACCTTCTCAAATTTTGTCGCCGATTTAAATGGTCCTACAAGGGCAAGCGTAGAAGGTCGAGGCAGGATTGTGCTGGCAATTGCCTTGATGTCATCTGGGGTCACCTGTGCAATTTTATTCAAAATTTCGTCAAAGCCCATGACTTCTCCGTACACGAGCTCGCTCTTGCCGATCCGCATCATGCGGGAACCCGTATCTTCCTGGCTCAAAACGAGCGAACCTGAGACGGCGCCCTTAGCGCGGGTGATCTCTTCATCGGTCAGCCCATTGGATGCAATATCAAAGGAGATATCGCGAATGATCTTGATAACTTCCTCGGTCTTATTTGGCTGGCACCCCGCGTAAAAGGAGAAGGAACCAGCGCCGGAAAATTGTTGAACGTAGGAGTAAACGGAATACGCCAAACCGCGCTTCTCGCGAATCTCTTGGAAGAGTCGTGATGACATTCCGCCTCCCATAGCCGATGCCAGAATGCTTAGTGCAAAGCGGCGATCATCACTGCGTTCTACGCCTTCGACTCCAAGAAGCAGATGCGATTGCTCGGTCTTGCGATCAATGATTCCGACCTTGCCCACTCCGCGTGGTTTTACTTTAGGCGCATAGCGAACATTCGCTGGCTTGGCGGGTACATCTAGGAATCCATCGCGAGCCAGTGCCTGTTCAACGAGCTTGACGACCTTTTTATGGCTGATATTTCCCGCAACGGCGATCACCATATCTTCGGGGCGATATCGCTTCTTGTAATAATTATAAATTGAGTTACGCGACATTCCATTGATGGAGTCGGCGGTTCCCAAGATCGACCTACCCAGAGGAGTGTCGCCATAATAAGTCTCGAGATAAAGATCGTGGATCAAATCTGATGGGTCGTCATCGCGCATAAACATCTCTTCAAGGACCACCGTGCGTTCTGCATCTACATCTGCAGCTGTGACCAAGGACGAGGTAATTAGGTCTGCAATAACATCTACGGCAAGGGGTAAATCGGTATCAATCACTCGGGCATAAAAGCAGGTGTATTCCTTGCCAGTGAAGGCATTCATCTCGCCACCGACTGCTTCGATCGAGGAAGAGATCGCCATAGCATCACGTCGGGCCGTACCCTTAAATAATAAGTGCTCTAAAAAGTGTGAAGCTCCCGCGACAGGTAAAGTCTCGTCGCGGGAGCCCACATTAACCCAAACACCAAATGCCGCTGATCGAACGGTTGAAACCTCTTCGGTAACAATACGCAGACCGCTAGGCAGTATGGTGCGAGCCATTAATTAGTTATTCAGCTGGTGAATCAGTTGGAGTTGTTCCATCAGCAAGAACTGGAACCAAGGAGAACTTGCCCTTTGGATCGATCTCGTTGATCTCAACTTCAATCTTGTCGCCAACCTTCAT
>CAIUIT010000076.1 GCA_903899375.1 uncultured Actinomycetes bacterium | reverse complement strand
GTATGCCCAAGGTCGCACGCCTAATCCATGTCTGCGTTGTAACGAGAAGATTAAATTCGAAGCTGTCTTGGATCGCGCAAGTGCGCTGGGATATGACGCCGTAGCAACAGGACACTATGCGATCATGAAAGAGAGCGAGATCGGACGCACCATGCATCGCGCCATCGATCCACTCAAGGATCAGTCCTATGTCTTAGCCGTTCTCAACACAAAGCAAATTGCTGGGGCGATGTTTCCGTTGGGTGATACCAAGAAGGAAGATGTGCGCAAGGAAGCCAAGGCGCGCGGACTCTACGTCGCTAACAAGCCAGATAGTCATGACATCTGCTTTATTCCATCAGGCAACAATGCGGGTTGGTTGCGCGACAAATTGGGTAGCGCAGCCGGACCGATCGTCGATGAAGATGGCGTCAAAGTTGGCGAGCACCAAGGGGCCTATACCTACACAATCGGACAACGCCGCGGTTTGGGTTTAAGCGTTCCCGCCGAGGGTGGAGTTCCACGCTATGTATTAAAGATTGAACCAAAGTCCAACACCGTGGTTGTCGGCACCAAAGATGCTCTTGCCGTCAGCGTCATCACGGGCGAGAAGCCGATCTGGTGTGGTGTACAACCGGTTTCAGATACAGAACACCGGGGCTTTGCACAGATTCGTGCACATGGAGCACCGCTACCGTGCACCTACACAACGAGCGATACGTCGATCGTTGCAGTGCTCGATGAGCCGCTCTTTGGACTCGCCACTGGCCAAGGACTCGTTATTTATGATGGCGATCGGGTTGTCGGCTCGGCCACCGTCAGCGCAACCCTGTAGTTTTAACGCATGTCAGCCTTGATTGCCGAGCAGATCGCCGCTTTGGGCGAAGAGCTACGCGACCACCAATTTCGATATTACGTCCTTGATAAACCGATCATCAGCGATGCCGAATTTGATGCCAAACTCAAAGAACTCGAAGCTTTAGAGAATAAGTATCCACAATATCGCTCTGCCGAATCACCCACCCAGATAGTCGGCGGCGGTTTCGCTACGGGATTTGAAGCGCGCGATCACATATCGAAGATGACATCGCTCGACAATGTCTTTGGCTTTGATGAACTTGCGACCTGGTTTGACCGCATTGATAAGGCCAATGTAACCAATTCTTGGCTCTGCGAAGTAAAGGTCGATGGTCTTGCAATTAATCTGCTCTATCGCGATAGCAAGCTCGTCCAGGCTCTTACTCGCGGCAATGGTGTGACCGGTGAAGATGTCACGCTCAATATCAAGACGATCTCGGTTATTCCGCACGAGCTAGTAGGCAAGAACATTCCCTCGCTCCTGGAAGTCCGCGGTGAAGTCTTCTTCCCGCTCAAAGCATTTAACGATTTTAACGAAGAGATCCAAGAATCCGGCAAGGCCGCCTTCGCCAATCCACGTAACGCAGCTGCAGGTTCATTGCGCCAAAAAGATCCGCGCGTAACCGCCAGCCGACCACTCTCCATGGTTGTTCACGGTATCGGCGCCATCGAAGGCGCATCCTTTACCAGCCAATCTCAGGCATACGAATTATTAAAGTCGTGGGGTCTGCCAACGAGCACTCGTTACAAAGTGGTGCAGACTCGCAAAGAGGTAGAAGAGTTCATTAATTTTTATCAGACTAATCGCCATGATGTCGAGCACGAGATCGACGGTGTTGTTATCAAGATAAACGAGATCGACATCCAGAACCAACTTGGCTACACATCGCGCGCACCTAAGTGGGCTATCGCTTTCAAGTACCCACCCGTCGAAGTCACTACCAAATTGCTCGATATCAAAGTCAGTGTCGGTCGCACCGGTCGCGTCACACCCTTTGCTTATATGGAACCCGTCGTGGTAGCAGGTTCAACCGTTTCCAACGCCACCCTTCACAATCAAGAAGAGGTATTGCGCAAGGGGATATTGATCGGAGATACCGTCATCATCCGTAAAGCCGGTGATGTCATTCCCGAAGTACTTGGCCCTGTAGTCGAGATGCGCGATGGTAGCGAGCGGGCATTTGTCATGCCGACCAAGTGCCCGGATTGCGGAACAAAGCTCAAGGCGATCTCGGTCGGCGATGTTGATATTCGTTGCCCCAATACCCAATCTTGTCCGGCCCAGTTGCGTGAACGTTTGTTCTACATCGGATCGCGCGCGGCACTCGATATCGACGTATTGGGATTCGAAGCCGCCACCGCTTTGCTAGAAAGCGGATTGATCACCGATGAAGGAGATCTCTTCGATCTCACCTCGGATCAATTGGCAACCAGCGAATTCTTCACCAAAAAGGATGGCGCCTTAGGTGCCAATGCCGAGAAGTTGTTAATTGCGCTCGATGGTGCCAAATCCCGTCCGCTCTGGCGCGTTCTAGTCGCTCTTTCGATTCGCCACGTTGGACCAACAGCGGCACAGAGTTTGGCGAAATCATTTGGATCTGTAGCGGCAATCACTCAGGCATCCCTGGAGCAGTTGGCTGCCGTTGATGGTGTCGGAGAGATCATCGCCCAATCTGTGATCGAATGGTTCGACATCGATTGGCATCAAGCGATCATTCGCAAATGGAGTGAGGCCGGTGTTGCGATGGTCGAAACCTTCGTGAATACCAACCCACAGACTCTTGCAGGATTGACCTTGGTCGTCACTGGTTCGCTGGAATCTTTCACTCGCGATGGGGTTGATGAAGCAATCACGCTCCATGGTGGCAAGAGTTCTGGCAGCGTCTCCAAGAAGACCAACTATGTTGTGGTGGGGGATTCACCTGGTTCAAAGGCCGCCAAGGCCGAAGAACTTGGGGTGCGCGTGCTCAATGAGGCGCAATTTAAGCAATTACTCGCCCACGGTCCCGATGGGTTAAAGTAGCCGAATGCTGAAGAACCTACTTTTCCGTGAGGTGCAGACCGTTGTACGCCCTCTTCCAGCCTCTCCTGTCTTTTTCGGAGTCACCATATTCGTCGTCTTGGGACTCTTGCTCTTCTTAGTACTTCGCCTAGATCGGGACTAAGCAGATCGCACATGTAGGAATACTGGGTGGGACTTTTGACCCCATTCATCGTGGACATCTCCACATCATCGAATCACTAGCTGATCGCTTCGACTCCATCATGGTCGTGCCTGCTGGCGACCCATATATGCGCAGCGAAAAGCCCGAAGCATCTGGCTTTGACCGCGTCGAAATGTGCACGCTCGCTCTCGATGATCTCTCCGACGCTTTGCAAGAAAAAGTAGTTCTGACCGATCTCGAAGTCCGCCGAGACGGACCTACCTACGCGATCGATACCATCGCCCAACTTAAGCCATTCTTTCCCAAGGATTCATTCACTTTAATTCTGGGCAGCGACGCCGCATCTAACTTTGATAAGTGGCACAAGGCCGATGCCCTCAAAAAGATTGTTGAAGTCTTGGTCGTTCGCCGCCCTGGAGAGAAATCACTGCAATCTGGTTTCCCAGAAGTCGAGATAGATGCCCTCGATATTTCCGCGACAAAGGTGCGCGAGATCATTGAATCAGGTGGAGATCCAAAAGAGTTTCTCACCGAATCAGTTTTGACCTATATCAAGGAGCGTGGCCTCTATGGCAGCAAGTGAGCAAGTTCGAGCGTTAACCCAGAAAGCCGCCGAAGTCATCAACGAGAAGTTGGGTCTCGATATCGTTGCCATCGATATGACCGAGCAGATGGTTTTATCCGAAGTCTTTCTGATCGCCACCGCCGCCAACGAGCGTCAGGTCGAAGCGATTGCCGATGAAGTCTTCAAGAAGTTAGCGGAAATAGGCGAGAAGCCGATCCGTCGCGAAGGCAAGGGCCAGTGGGTTCTGCTCGATTATTCCGACCTCGTCGTTCATATCCAATCGCAGGAGCTCCGCAGTTATTACATGCTCGATCGCCTCTGGAATGACTGCCCGCGTTTGCCTTTAACACTTGATGAATTAAGATAGGACATCTTGAGCGGGGTTAAACCCGCTCATTTACCAAATTGGGGCTGTGGCGCAGCTGGTAGCGCACTTGCATGGCATGCAAGGGGTCAGGGGTTCAAATCCCCTCAGCTCCACGTTGTGATGTGTCGAGACATCGTTGACAGATGTGGCGAGACATCGGTGACACTTTTCACGAAGAAAATCTCCTTTAGAGCTTCCGTATTTCGTTCAGTCATCTTTTTAAGATGCGCTCCCGAAACCCTGAAGTCATTATGGGTTGCATTTAATTTCCTCTCACGGTTTTTCACCACCATAAAGTGTGCTCAAGATGGAGGTCGGTGGCTCGAATCCCGGTCAGGGGTTCAGTGAAACCTAATAGTGTCAACTATGTCGTGGAACAGGACACCCTCAGCTCCACGTTAGAGATTAATCAAGAAGGACGTAGATAAATCCGCCGAACGAAGCATCTACCGTTCCTGGAGTCTTTTTGGATATCGGCGGAATAGTGATCGCTCTTTACTTACCGATTTTCAATATCTCTAAACTCATTTAGTAAGAGAGCGCAGCCAGTTCACTTGGTTGATCCAATGATGTCCTTGGCCACCTTCGTGATCATTGAATCTAAATATCTCCATTTTTGTTGTAGCGGCATAGGTATTGCGAGCAGCGAATACCGTTGATGGAGGACAAATTGTGTCCATCAGCGCAACTGAAAAATACGCTGGCGCATCGGAATTTCGAACAAAGTTGAGCACATCGAAGTAATCCAGAGTTTTAAATACCGCTTCATACTTATCTCGATGTATCGAAAGGTAGTTAGCAATCTCGGTGTAAGGCGCGCGCGGAGTGATATCGACGGCTCTGCGGAAGTAAGTGAGGAATGGGACTTCGGGCATGGCCGCAAGCAAATCTTTAACGAGTCCAGAGACAACAAGCGCTAAACCTCCACCCTGGCTTCCACCTGTGACCGCGATATGGTCCGCAGCGACGATATTGAGTGAGCGAACTGCGTCGATAGCAAGCACGGCATCGGTGTAAAGACGACGATAGTAATAAGTATCTTTGGAATCTATTCCCTTTGTCATAAACCCTGGATAGTGGGGATGGCTTCCGTGGTCATCGC
>CAIUIT010000075.1 GCA_903899375.1 uncultured Actinomycetes bacterium | reverse complement strand
ATTGATGCGTCCGGTCTCTGGGTTGGTGTGCCAATCATTGATGGTGTCGTCATATTGAATTCCAGGATCGGCGCAGGCCCATGCTGCCTCTGCCATCAGGCGGAACAAGCGGCGAGCTTCGACGGTTTCGATGACTTCGCCAGAGGCGCGACCGACTAAACCAAACTCTTCGTTGTTCTCGTAGGCGCGCATGAACTTGTCAGATACACGTACTGAGTTATTTGCGTTCTGGTATTGGACAGAGATGATGTCGCGTCCGCCCAGATCCATATCGAATCCAGCATCGCGCAGAGCGCGGATCTTGTCTTCTTCGCGGACCTTGGTCTCGATGAACTCTTCGATATCTGGATGATCAACATCAAGGACAACCATCTTCGCAGCGCGACGGGTTGCGCCACCTGACTTGATGGTTCCGGCTGATGCATCAGCACCGCGCATAAATGAAACTGGGCCAGAGGCGGTTCCACCTGACTTGAGCAATTCTTTGGATGAACGGATGCGAGACAAATTGAGTCCAGCTCCGGAGCCACCCTTGAAGATCATTCCCTCTTCGCGATACCAGTTGAGGATCGAATCCATAGTGTCATCAACAGACAAGATGAAGCAGGCGCTTACTTGCTGTGGTGCATTGGTTCCAACGTTGAACCAGACTGGTGAATTGAATGAGAAGACTTGGTGCAAGAGCATCCAGGTCAGTTCGTGTTCGAAGACCTGCGCATCAGCATCAGTTGCGAAGTATCCGAATTCCTTGCCGGCCTTGGTATATGTAAGAACGACGCGATCGATAACCTGCTTAAGAGACCACTCACGGTTGTCGTACCCCACGGCACCGCGGAAATATTTAGTTGTAACGATGGTCGATGCATTGACGGACCAGAAATCAGGGTATTCAACGCCCTTTTGTTCGAAGATGACCTCTCCGGATTTCCAGTTGGTCTGCACTACATCACGATGTTGCCAAGTGACTTCGTCGTAGGGATGAACGCCTTCGCTGGTATAGATGCGTTCAATGGTTAAACCCTTACCCAAAGATTTTGCAGATGTTGCTGTGCCTTTGGATGGGCGGTCGACGATAGACATACGTGGTGCTCCTTATTTAGATGCTGATTGAAGTGGTGCGTTTGTGGTGCCAGCTGGGGTAGCTGTAGAGGGAAGTTGAGTGGTGGTGTCGTTCATAATCTCGCTGCTTGAGGGAGCGGCGCGAAGTAGTGCAATTTCTCCTTCGAAATCTTCGAGTGAGGTGAAGTTCCGGTAGACCGATGCATAACGCAGATAAGCGACTTCATCGAGCTCGCGCAGTGGGGCCAGAATTGCCAACCCAACTTCTTGTGCTTCGACTTCGGCCTGGCCATCGGCGCGCAAAGCTTCTTCAACGCGTTGGGCCAAGAGTGCGAAATCATCGTCATTGATCGGGCGGCCCTGACAGGCCTTGCGAACTCCGTTGATGACCTTTTCGCGGCTGAAGGGTTCTGTGGCCCCAGAGCGCTTGATGATCAAAAGGACGGATGTCTCGGATGTAGTGAAGCGGCGGCCACATGAGGTGCATTCGCGACGACGGCGAATGAGGGTGCCTTCTTCTGCAGGACGCGAATCAACGACTCTAGAGTCATCGTGGCGGCAGAATGGGCAGATCATGTGAATGGCTCCTTAGTAATCTCTTAAATTGTGCTGATAACGGGTTTTTGGGGCCCTTTGGGAAGAGAGCCATAAAATTACCGTGAGCCGCTGACATTAGTGGAAAACCACAACTTATGGAACATAAATCGCGGTGGACCCCTAGATGTTGTGCCAACCGTACACCCGCACTTTAGGGTTTGCGGGGTGGCTATCGGCGTGTCGCAGGAATTTCACAGGTTTGTTCACTCTGACCCGATAAAGGAGGCCACCTCAAGACAGACTATCTAATCGCCAGCGCAGCGTGCCTAGCTGACCCCGGTCTTCACAGGCTCGTTCTCCAAAATCGCCCATTCGCCATCGCTAAATAAGCGCGAGCGGATCAAGAAGCGTTTGCCTTCAGGTGATTCAAGTGAGAAGCCACCACCACGACCAACAACCACATCAACAGTCAGATGCGTATGTTTCCAATATTCAAATTGCGATGCCGACATCCAAAAATCAATCGGCTCGGCAATTCCGGCAACAAGCAATGATTGCAAGAGGACATCTTGTCCCCCGGTTCTAAATTCTCCTGCTGGATAACACATAGGTGAAGACCCGTCGCAACAACCACCTGATTGATGAAACATCAGTGGCCCGTGGTTCGCTCGAAGTGTGCGCAGCAATACTGCTGCATCTTCGGTGAAATCCACACGCGACGGGATCTCCATGTGTTACCCCTTAAGTTATCTCCGTAGCCTTCGGCTTAGAAGAATCCGAGCTTGTTTGGTGAGTACGAAACTAGCAGGTTCTTGGTCTGTTGGTAATGATCGAGCATCATCTTGTGATTCTCGCGGCCAATTCCTGAAGCTTTGTAACCACCGAACGCTGCACCAGCAGGATATGCGTGATAGCAGTTAGTCCAGACGCGACCGGCTTTGATTTCGCGACCAGCACGGTAAGCCGTGTTCATCTCGCGAGTCCATACGCCAGCACCGAGTCCATACAGGGTGTCGTTAGCTATTTCCATTGCATTGTCGAAACCATCGAACTTGGTGACGGATACAACTGGTCCGAAGATCTCTTCTTGGAAGATGCGCATTTTATTGACACCTTCGAAGATTGTTGGCGTGATGTAGTAACCACCTGACAAATCCCCACCGAGTTCGGCTGGAGTGCCGCCGGTAATTACCTTGGCGCCCTCTTTCTTGCCGATATCGATGTAGGAAAGAATCTTTTCGAACTGATCGCTAGATGCCTGGGCACCCATCATCGTCGAAAGATCAAGTGGATGGCCCATTTTGATGGCCTGGGTACGTGCTGTGACATCGCCCAAGAACTTGTCGTAGATCTTGGTATCGATAAGCCCGCGTGAAGGACAGGTGCATACTTCGCCCTGGTTT
>CAIUIT010000074.1 GCA_903899375.1 uncultured Actinomycetes bacterium | reverse complement strand
GAGAACTTGCCCTTTGGATCGATCTCGTTGATCTCAACTTCAATCTTGTCGCCAACCTTCATGACCTCTTCGAGGTTCTCAATGCGCTTTCCACCATGCATCTTGCGAATCTGCGAGATGTGGAGCAAGCCATCTTTACCAGGAACGAGTGAGATAAAGGCACCGAATGTCGCAAGCTTTACAACGCTACCGTTGAAACGCTCTCCGACCTTAGGGATTACAGGATTAGCGATCGCTTCGATCATTGCCTTAGCGGCCTCTGCCTGTGAACCTTCGAGTGCGCCGATGTAGATAGTTCCATCATCTTCGATGGTGATATCTGCGCCGGTCTCATCTTGAATCTGGTTGATCATCTTGCCCTTAGGTCCGATGATTGCACCGATCAAATCGGTAGGAACCTTGATCGAGATAATGCGAGGAGCCAAGAGGCTCATCTCATCTGGCATATCGATCGCTTGGTTCATGATGTCGAGGATGTGAAGGCGAGCCTCTTTAGCCTGCAGCAGCGCTGCAGAGAGAACTGAGGCAGGAATTCCATCAAGCTTGGTATCAAGTTGTAGCGCAGTAACGAATTCCTTCGTTCCGGCGACCTTGAAGTCCATATCGCCAAATGCATCTTCGGCGCCCAAGATGTCGGTAAGTGCGACATATTCGGTCTTGCCGTCAACAACATCTGAGATCAGACCCATTGCGATACCCGCAACTGCTGCCTTAAGTGGCACACCAGCGTTGAGGAGCGACATGGTTGATGCGCATACAGAACCCATGGATGTTGATCCATTTGATCCGAGCGCTTCTGAAACCTGACGAATTGCATATGGGAATTCTTCGCGAGTTGGAAGAACTGGAAGTAGAGCGCGCTCAGCAAGAGCACCATGGCCGATTTCGCGACGCTTAGGTGATCCAACACGACCGGTCTCACCAACAGAATATGGTGGGAAGTTGTAGTTGTGCATATAACGCTTGTGGTTCTCCGGGCTCAAAGTATCGAGCTGTTGCTCCATCTTAAGCATGTTGAGAGTTGTAACTCCGAGGATCTGGGTCTCTCCACGTTCGAAGATTGCAGAACCGTGAACGCGAGGGACTACCTCGACCTCAGCGGTGATCGCACGGATATCGCGAACTCCGCGACCATCGATACGAATCTTGTCGCGCAATACGCGTTGGCGTACTGACTTCTTGGTAACAGAGCGGAGCGCAGCAGAAACTTCCTTTTCGCGTCCTTCGAACTCTGTTGCCAATGCGAGCTTGGTAGCTGCATTAACTTCATCAAGCTTGGTCTCACGATCTTGCTTTCCAGCAATGGTGAGCGCTTCTGAAATCTTTGATCCAGCGGCTGCATCAACAGCTGCGAAGACATCATCTTGGTAATCCAAGAAGACCGGGAATTCGCCGGTTGGCTTTGCAGCTACCTTGGCGAGTTCGTTCTGGGCATCGCACATCTGGCGAATAAATGGCTTTGCAGCTTCAAGTCCTTGACCAACAATCTCTTCGGTTGGAGCTTGTGCGCCAGCCTTGATGAGATTGAGTGTCTGAGTTGTTGCTTCTGCTTCAACCATGATGACTGCAATGTCATCACCGGCGATAGAACCAGCTACAACCATATCGAAGACAGCCTTCTCCAAATCGGAGTGATTTGGGAATGCAACCCATTGACCTTCGATCAAAGCGACGCGAACTGCGCCGATTGGACCGGTGAATGGAAGTCCTGCAAGTTGAGTAGACATTGATGCTGCGTTAATAGCGAGCACGTCGTACATGTGGTCTGGGTTCAAAGCCATGACAGTGACGACAACCTGAACTTCGTTGCGCAGACCCTTAATGAAGGCTGGGCGAAGTGGGCGGTCGATCAAACGACAGGTGAGAATTGCATCTTCGGAAGGGCGGCCTTCGCGACGGAAGAATGATCCTGGGATCTTTCCCGCTGCGTACATACGCTCTTCAACATCCACTGTGAGTGGGAAGAAGTCGAATTGATCCTTTGGCTGCTTTCCAGCAGTTGTTGCTGAGAGCAACATTGAATCATCATCTAGATAAACAAGTGCGGTACCCGCAGCTTGACGTGCAAGGCGTCCGGTTTCAAAACGAATCTCGCGCTTTCCGTGCTTTCCGTTATCAATTGTGGCAACGGCGAACTTAACATCTGGACCCTCCATGGGTCATCTCCATTTCTCAGCTCTCTCATTTGAGGAAACGGATCTTCGATCGAAGTTCACGGAACGTGCCCGTAAACCACTACCGAGGACCGATTTACTAATGAGAGAACTGTTACTTAAATTTTCAAATTAATTAAAGTTTATTAATTAACGGCGAATACCGAGCTTTTCGATAATCGCTCTGTAACGTGTTACATCGGTCTTTGCAAGGTATTGCAGAAGACGGCGACGCTTACCAACCAGCAACAAGAGTCCACGACGGTTGTGGTGGTCATGATTATTAGTCTTGAGGTGTTCGGTAATCTCTTCGATTCGGCGCGAGAGCAGGGCAATCTGTGCCTCTGGGCTTCCTGTGTCAGTCGCGGATGCGCCGTACTTTGTAATGATTTCTAGTTTCTCTGCTGGCTTTAACGCCATGGTGGTGCTCCTTTGACTTTCACGAGGGCCTCGGTGTGAATCACGAAGGCGCGCTTTCTCGTTTGTAGGCGTAGGTTATCAGCGAGGCACCTGCGAGGAGAAATCGGCCCCATTTCACGCGGGGATTGGGCAACAAATCGACCTATGCCGTGAGCGCCTTGGCCTGAATGCAATCCTGCTTCATCTGCACCAAAAGTGGATCGAGTCCATCGAATTTCAAGGTGTCGCGTAGGCGAAATCCAATTTCCAACTTAGCCTCTTGATCATATAAATCCAAGCCTATTTGATCGATGGCATACGCCTCCACCTGACGACCGCGAACTCCAGGGAAGGTCGGATTGGTACCGACCGATATTGCAGCTTGCCAGCGGTTATCCCCTACCGAGAGCCAGCCTGCGTAAACACCATCAGCCGGAACTGTGGCATTGTCGGCAAGTTCGAGATTGGCGGTCGGGTAACCAATAGTTCGTCCTCGTGCTTCTCCGTGAATAACTGGCCCTTTGAGATAGAAAAAACGGGTCAACAATTGGTTAGCACGTTCGATGTCGCCGTCAACAATCAGGGTCCGGATTCGAGTAGATGAGATCGCACTTCCGCGATTCTCTTCGAGTCGGACAGAACTCACTTCAAAGCCATGGGCATGCTCAATAAGGTATTCAACATTGCCAGCTGCTTTGTGACCAAAGGTAAAATTCGCACCGACAGTTACATGCGTAGCACCTAGTTGTTTCACCAAAACCTCTTCGATGAAATCCTTTGGGGATTTAGCGGCAAACGATTTAGTGAAAGGAAGAACCACAACTTCTGTTGCACCGTTCTCTTTAAGAAGCAGGATGCGATCTTCCAGCGAAACCAGCGCTGAAGGTGTTCGCTCCGGAGCAAAGATTGATGTGGGATGTGGATCGAAAGTTAGTACTGTAACGGGGCCGTGCTTTGCGGCTTCAGCAAGGATCTGTTGATGGCCCCGGTGCACTCCGTCAAATATCCCAATCGCAACTGAGCTCATGACGCTGATTCTTTCATGGAAACCATGATTGGTGTCGCGAGATTTCTCTCCTTGAAATCTCGATTTTCCAGGAGAGCCACAAATGTTCCATCCCCTGCCAACCCGGCGTGCGGCCCCGCGGAAGAATTTGCGCTAATAGTGCGCCCAAATGAGATTTCGCTGAGTTCTTCTGGCGCTAAGTCGCGCACCGGTAAAATTCGAGAGATTCCCGCTGCGGTTGAGATGGGGGTGGCATCTTCCCAACCCGCACATTCTGCAATCTCAAATGGCGAGACCAGCGTGCGGCGTAGAGCGGTGAGATGGCCCCCTACTCCCAGGGCGTCGCCTAAATCTCGTGCAATAGCTCGGATATATGTCCCAGCAGAGCAGATGACGGAAATTTCGATTGAGATGTCAGTACTGCCCCGTGTAATCGAGTGAATATCAATCGATGTAATAGTTACTTCACGCGATGGCAGTTCAAAATCTTCACCCGCCCTAACTCTCTCGTGGCCTGTCTTGCCCGCAACTTTAATCGCACTCACGGAACTTGGGCGTTGAGAGATCTTTCCAACCATCTCGCTTAATGATCGCGAGATTTCAGAATCTTGGACCTTGGCAAGGATTTCAGGAGGGGTAGTTTTTATGATCTCGCCTTCGCGATCATCAGTTACAGTTGATTTTCCCAGCGCGATAGTCGCGCTATATCCCTTAGTTCCATCTACTACATATTGAAGTAAGCGGGTTGCGTTGCCCAATCCAAGAACTAGAACACCGGTCGCCATCGGATCCAGTGTTCCCGCGTGACCGACCTTCTTAGTTCCAAATCGACGTCGAATTCTTGCGACGACATCATGGCTCGTCATTCCACTCGCCTTATCAACGAGCAGAAAGCCATCCATGGATTAAGTTGATTTACTCAGAGATCTTGTAAGGATCGGGGTCGCCCGCTGGAGTAGCGCCTTCACGTAACTTTGCGAGCTCTGCATCTGCGGCACGAACAGCTGACATCAGATCATTCATCGCAGTCGCCGATTCTTGCAAGCCATCGGCGAAGAATTCAATGCTTGGCGTGATTCGTAATCCCAACGCACTCCCTACTTCGCGCCGAATCAGCCCTTTAGCTGATGCCAACGCTGCGGCAGTACCAGATTGTGCTTCTTCATCTCCAAGCACTGTATAAAAGATAGAAGCTTGCTGCAGATCTCCGGTCACGCGTACATCGGTAATCGTGATAAAGCCGAGGCGAGGGTCTTTAACCCGCGCCTCTAGCGTTGTTGCAATAACCTCTTTGATGCGATCTGCAACCTTTAGCGCACGATTGGATGCCATTATTAAGCCCGCTTCTTCTCGCGAATCTCAAATACCTGGATGACGTCGCCAACTTCGAGATCCTTGTATGAACCAAGTCCAATTCCGCACTCGTATCCATCCTTGACCTCAGTGGCATCATCTTTAAAACGACGGAGTGAATCGATGGTGAGGTTCTCTCCAAGGATTACGCCATTGCGCAAGGTGCGAGCCTTGGCGTTTCGACGGATGAACCCATCGAGTACCAAGCAACCTGCGATATTTCCAACCTTGCTCGACTTGAAGATGTCACGTACTTCGGCGTTACCGAGTACAACCTCTTCGAATTCAGGCTTAAGAAGTCCCTTGAGCGATGCTTCGATCTCTTCGATGGCTTGATAAATAACGGTGTAGAAGCGAACTTCAACACCCTCTTGATCAGCGAAGATTGCGGTTTGTGGCTCTGGCTTAACGTTGAAGCCGATGATGACGGCGGTTGATGCGGAAGCCAAGGTGACATCGTTCTTGGTGATTGCTCCAACGCCACGGTGAATAACGCGAAGGTCAACTTCGACGCCAACATCAAGTTGGAGAAGAGCATCTTCGAGCGCTTCAACAGAACCAGAAACGTCACCCTTGAGGATGAGGTTAAGGGTGCTGACCTTGGATTGCTCCATAAAGTCTTCCAGTGAAACCTTCTTGCGAGTCTTAGCGAGCATTGCATTACGCGTGGCCAACTGACGCTTTTCAGCGATCTGGCGCGCGGTGCGATCATCTTCGGCAACCATAAATGTGTCGCCTGCGCCCGGAACTGATGTGAAGCCCAAGACCTGCACTGGACGTGATGGACCGGCTTCAGAGACTGCATCCCCATTCTCATCGAGCATGGCACGAACGCGACCATATGAACCACCAGCAACAATTGCATCACCTACGTGGAGAGTTCCACGTTGTACCAGAACAGTTGCAACTGGACCGCGACCCTTATCGAGGTTCGCTTCAATTGCGACACCGCGCGCGGCATCGTCGGCAATTGCACGAAGATCGAGGGCGGCATCTGCAGTGAGCAGAACGCTATCAATCAACTCATCAAGGCCTTCGCCTGACTTCGCAGAAACGTTTACGAATATGGTGGTTCCGCCGTACTCCTCAGCGATCAAGTTGTACTCGGTCAATTGTTGGCGGACCTTATCTGGATTCGCGCCTTCCTTATCGACCTTGTTGACTGCGACCACGATTGGAACATCAGCAGCTTGAGCGTGATTAAGAGCTTCAATTGTTTGTGGCATCACACCGTCATCGGCAGCCACAACCAAGATGGCGATATCGGTGACCTTGGCACCACGAGCACGCATCGCTGTGAATGCTTCGTGACCAGGGGTATCAATAAAGGTGATTGCGCGTTCAACGCCATCGTGCATTCGGTGAATTTGGTATGCACCAATGTGCTGTGTAATTCCGCCCGCTTCAGACTTAACTACTTCAGTCTTGCGGATGGCATCCAAGAGGCGTGTCTTACCGTGGTCAACGTGACCCATCACGGTCACAATTGGCGAGCGCACGACGAGATCTTCTTCAGCGATATCTTCTAACTCTTGCTCGAGGTTGATATCAAATTCTTCAAGAAGTTCGCGATCTTCATCCTCGGGACTAACAACTTGGATTACGAAACCTAATTCGCCACCCAAAATTTTGAAGGTATCTTCGTCAACGGATTGTGTTGCGGTCACCATCTCGCCGAGGTGGAATAGCGCTGATACGAGTGAAGCTGGATCGCCATTAATCTTCTCGGCGAAGTCCATAAGAGTTGCACCACGACGAAGACGAATTACTGTCTTGCCATCACCATGCGGAACGACCGCTCCACCGAGAGATGGTGCAGCCATATTGTCGAACTCTTCACGAAGAGCCTTCTTGCTCTTGTGCGCCTTACCCTTCTTACTTCCTTGCTTACCGAATGCTCCTGCGGTACCGCCGCGTTGATGGCGACCGCCACCCTTTCCACCGAAGGTAGATGGTGCACCTGTTGAAGGTGCTGCAGATGGTGAACGATAAGGAGAACCTGCGCCGGCGCCACCTGGACGTGGTGCACCAGCACCAGTTCCTGTGCCGGGAGCTCCCGCTGGACGCGCTGGACGCGCTGCGAAACCGGGACGAACTGCTCCGGGACGATTACCCGACATAGGTGGGCGCTCGCCTGGGCGAATAGGTCGGTTTGCTGGCGGACGAGGCATTGCCCCACCAACTGCTGATGTGAATGGATTATTTCCAGCACGTGGTGGGCGAGGAATCGCGCCTGCCGCGGATGCTGGATTTGTTGGTGTAGCAAATGGATTGTTGCCCGGACGTGGTGGACGAGGCGCCGCATCCTCAGGTGCCGAAGCATCAGAAGATGCCACAGACTCTACTGGAGCTGTAGGAACAACTGGTGGTCGTGGCAATGCACTTGCTGGTGCAGTTGAACCTGCAGAAATACCGAGTTGATTTCTTGTGCTTTCATCAAGTTGTGCGATGGCAGCATCAATTTCAGCCTGGGTTGGTTCGGCTTTCTTTGCAGCACTCTTTTTGGCGACCGCTTTCTTAGCGGTTGCTGGAGCTCCTTCTGCCGGCTTCATATCCGGAAATTTCTCCATCAACTTGCGCACGACAGGCGCTTCTACCGTTGATGATGCTGACTTAACGAACTCGCCAACTTCTTGTAACTTAGCGAGGAGCTCTTTACTGTCGAGCCCTAACTCTTTTGCTAACTCGTAAACGCGGACCTTTGCCACAGTTGCCTTCCTGGTTCTCGGCCCCTGCGTCTATCGCTGAAGCCTAAATAAGTGCCTTACTCATGAGCGCGCGGTGCTCATGATTGTGTATGTGCCTTCATTTTTGCTCCTTAGGATATTGCTGGTTATTCATCGAACTGGTGTTAAGAAAATCCTCTAGCTCTTGAGTGTGCAGATCGTCACCGGACTTAAATGCCCGATTAAATGATCTACGCAACTTTGCTAACTCGAAGCAATTCGGGTGTAGCCAAGCTCCTCGACCATTGAGCATGTGACCAGGATCTGGAATTACCTGACCTTGGGCCACAACTAAATGGAGGAGTTCTTTCGAACTTTCCCGGCTCCTACACGCGATACAACTGCGCATTGGGACCATTAAGGAGAACCTTACTCGCTGGCAGCCGTGGGGCGTAATTCGTCGCTTTCTGAAGCGAGCGCGAGCGCAGCGGCCGCCTCGGCAGCAGCCTGCGCCTTGGCAATATCGCTCGGTTTGAGCAGCCTTTCAACGGGGTTATCTGGATGAATATCCATGCGCCAACCAGTGAGTTTTACGGCAAGTCGGACATTTTGGCCGTCTTTTCCAATGGCCAGGGAGAGTTGATAATCGGGCACGATGACCTTGGCAGACTTCGCCAAGAGGTCAACGATCTCAACGCTAGTGACACGGGCCGGAGCTAATGCGCTGGCAACATAGGTGGCTGGATCTTCCGAAAAATCTACGATATCGATCTTCTCGCCATGAAGTTCATCCATGACCGCTTTAGCACGTGCACCAACTGGCCCAATAAGTGCACCCTTTGGACTGACTCCAGAGCGATGTGAACGAACAGAGACCTTAGATCTTTGACCAGCCTCGCGTGAAACACCAACGATTTCTACGACGTTATCTTTTAGCTCAGGTACTTCAAGGGTGAAGAGCATCTTCACAAAGAGTGGGTGGGTACGAGAAAGCGTAACTTCCGGACCCTTTTCACCCTGGCGGACATCTACAACGTATGCCTTGATACGGTCGCCATGCTTATAGTGCTCGGTTGGCACCTGTTCGATGAGCGGAATCTTTCCTTCGACTTTGCCCAGATCGACATAAATGATATTTACATCGCGTCCCTGCTGAACGATCCCAGAGATAATGTCTCCGACGCTTCCAGTAAATTCCGCGACAATGACTGCATCGTTGCTAGCGCGCATCTTCTCTTTAAGAACCTTACGCACAACTGACTTAATCTTACTTTCAAAGCCCTCAGGCATATGAGTGATGGTCTCTGAATAAATGCCCTCGGCATCAAATTGTGGAACGTGAATTAAAATTTCACCAGTCTGACGATTAAGCACAGCTCGACCCTGTGGCATGGCCTCTGGTAGTTCTGCGTAACTTTCAGTGACGGTCTGTTCTATGGAATTGAGAAGTTTTTCTAGCGGAATTCCCTTTTCAACGGTCATCGCCAAGAGCGCGTCTACATCAACACTCATTCTTGTTCATCCTGATTGAGAGATTTAAATTCAATTTCAATGTGAGCTTGGGCGACATCAGCAAGTGGGACCGCCTTCATATCAATATCAACGGTTGAATCTCGCAGCTCACCTATCCGCCCTTTAACGAGCGTTCCATTGTGCAGAGCTAAGGTCGCTAGACGCCCATGATTCTTTCGCCAATGCCGGGGTTGGGTAAGTGGTCGTTCAATTCCAGGAGAGGAAACTTCAAGGGTAAATGGAGTTTCGCCCAGCTCTGGAAGGTTCTCCAGGATTTCAGAGATCTCCTTGGTCACAGAGGTAACTTGATCAAGATTGAGATGAGTTTCGCTATCAATAATAACGGTGAGAATTTTTGGTGAGCCACCGGTGAGAGTGACCTCTTCCAAATAAATACCAGTTCCCTCAAAGGTGGGACTTATTGCTGCGCTTACTGCTTCTATAACGCTCATTACTGGCTCTCTTTTCCGCTATTTAGTTGTAGATCCAATCATAACTCAACTTAGCGATGAGGGCCGCCACTACAAAGAGGAAGACTTTGCGCACGAGGGGTGATCCACCGCGAATCGCCAGACGCGAACCGATAACGGCACCCAAGACATTTGCAAACGCAAGCGCTAACCCCAAACGCCACCAGATATGGCCAGTAAGTTCGAAGGTGGCAATGGCGCCGAAATTGGTAGCTATATTTACCAGCTTTGCGGTCGCACTTGCTTTAAGAAATTCATAGCCAACAACGATCACCAATAAGAAGACCAAAAAGGTCCCGGTACCTGGACCAAAGAGGCCATCGTAAAAACCGATGAGCAGACCGCAACCAGCCACGATCCAAAGCCGCGTCCCATGTGTATAGCGCAAGGTCTCGCTCAAGCCGAGATCGGGCTTACGCCAGGTATAAATGCCAACTAGTACCAAGAGCGTCAAAATGAGCGGATGAAATATAGATGTTGGAAAATGCGCAGCGAGGTGAGCACCAGCGACCGAACCAATGAGCGCAGGGGTGGCCATTGTTAACGTAAGACGAAGATCAGGTCTGACCTTCTTAAAATACGAAGCGGCGGCGGTTGACGTCCCGAAGATCGATGGGATCTTATTGGTTCCGAGAATCATCGGAATCGGTTTATTAGATATTCCAATTAAGAGCGCGGGAAGTTGAACCAATCCCCCGCCACCGGCTACAGCATCAACAAATCCAGCGAAGCCCGATGCAAGGGCCAGAAAGATGAAGGTAGCGAGAGACATTAACGAATTGCGTTAAGTATTTCTGATACTGCGCTCTCGATGCCGAACTCCACTTTGCTACCAACGCTTCGTACCCGGAATTCGATTCTGCCTTCGGCAAGTGATTTTCCAACAATTACGATGTACGGAACTCCGATGAGTTCGGCATCTTTGAATTTCACGCCTGCGCTGGCTTCACGCCTATCGTCAAAGAGGACCGTCAGCCCAGCAGTTTCAAGTTCGAGAGCGAGTTTTGTGGCGTAATCGAAGATTGCATCGTCTTTACCGGCCGCGACCAAGTGCACATCGGCGGGCGCAATCTCGGGTGGCCAGTTAAGTCCGATCTCGTCATATGTCTGCTCAGCTATCGCAGCAACTGCTCGGGAAACACCGATTCCATACGAACCCATGGTGACAACTTGAGCCTTGCCATTGTGATCGAGGACCGTAAGACCTAAGGCTTGCGCATACTTGCGCCCCAATTGGAAGATGTGGCCAATCTCAATCGCGCGATCTATAACGACGGGAGTTTCACATTGCGGGCAAAGATCCCCGGCTTTAACTTCCGCAGCCTCAACAAAGGCCGTCACTGAGAAGTCACGACCATGAGTGACAAAGCGTGAATGCTTATCCTTTTGGTTCGCACCGGTAATCCAATGTGAACCCAGGGTGATTCTAGGATCGGCATAAACTTTTACACCCAGAGCTTGTGCATCCTGTGGTCCCATATAGCCCTTGACCAAAGCGGGATACTTAGCGAAATCTTCGTCTTCAAAGAGTCGTAGATCTTGGACACCCGGCAGGTTTGCCGCCACGCGCTTGAGATCGACTTCACGATCCCCTGGAACAAGAATTGCAATCGCTGCTCCGTCTGCCATCAGCAACACATTCTTTAAAGTATCTGCTGCTGTGATGCTGCCACCAAATTTAGCGTTCACGAGTTCAACGAGAGAATCAATCGTTGGAGTATTAGGCGAATCAAAGACTTCGAAGGTTGGCGCAACTTCGCCGACATATGGAGCAACTTTGGTAACCATAGCTTCCACATTTGCAGCAAAGCCACACTTCTCACAGAGTACGTACGTGTCTTCACCCGTTGGGCAAGGAGCCAGGAACTCTTCGGATTTTGATCCTCCCATTGCGCCCGACATCGCTGAGACGATGTTGAACTTCAGACCAAGGCGATTAAAAGTCTTGATATAGGCCTCGCGGTGGCGTTGATAAGAAGCTTCAAGACCTGCATCATCGATATCGAATGAGTACGAGTCCTTCATGACAAATTCGCGGCCGCGGATAATTCCACTGCGCGGCCGCGGTTCATCGCGGAACTTAGTTTGAATCTGATAAATAGAGAGAGGGAGATCTTTGTAGGAAGAGAATTCGCCCTTCACCATCAGGGTAAACATTTCTTCATGTGTTGGACCTAAGAGGTAATCGCTTCCGCGGCGATCTTTGAGACGAAAGAGATCAGGGCCGTATTCAGACCAACGGTTGGTCTCTTCGTAGGGTTCGCGAGGTAGTAATGAAGGAAAATGCACCTCTTGAAAACCGGCGTAATCCATCTCTTCGCGGATGATATTTTCTATCTTGCGATAGGTGCGATATCCCAATGGCAACCATGAATAGATGCCTGCAGCGACACGGCGAACATATCCGGCACGAACAAGGAGGCGATGGCTGGCAACTTCAGCGTCAGCTGGATCATCGCGCAGCGTACGTAACAATAAGGTGGACATTCGCAACATGCGAGAACCTTATCTAAGGAAGTTAGCGGCCGTTCACAGTTGGGGCACCGGAGGCGGCTCCTGCGGCAGCCATCTCATCGGCGAGGCGGTTGGCCTCAAATATCAATGTTTCGACGATCTCCGCCTCGGGCACCGTCTTGATGACTTCGCCCCGGACGAATATCTGCCCTTTTCCATTTCCAGAAGCAACGCCTAAATCTGCCTCGCGCGCTTCGCCGGGCCCATTGACGACGCATCCCATGACCGCAACTCGCAAAGGAACAGTCATGCCTTGCAGTCCCGCCTGGACTTTCTCGGCCAGCGAGTACACATCCACCTGAGCGCGACCGCACGATGGACAGGAGACGATCTCTAACTTACGTTGGCGCAGGTTAAGCGATTCTAGAATTGAGATTCCGACCTTGACCTCTTCGACGGGAGGTGCCGAGAGCGAGACACGAATGGTGTCGCCGATTCCTTCCGCCAAGAGAACTGCAAAAGCGGTCGCCGATTTGATGGTGCCTTGAAAGATTGGCCCCGCTTCGGTGACGCCGAGGTGTAATGGATAGTCACATTGTGCGGCGAGGAGGCGATAAGCCTTCACCATAGTTACTGGATCATGATGCTTAACCGAGATTTTTATATCGGAAAAACCATGTTCTTCAAAGAGTGATGCTTCCCAGAGGGCAGATTCTGCGAGGGCTTCTGGAGTTGCCTTGCCATATTTTGCGAGAAGTCGTGGATCCAGAGATCCTGCATTAACACCGATGCGAATTGGAATTCCAGCATCGCCCGCCGCCTTAGCGACTTCTTTGACTTTGTCATCGAATTGTTTAATATTGCCCGGGTTGACGCGAACCGCTGCACAGCCGGCATCGATGGCGGCGAAGATGTACTTAGGTTGAAAGTGTATATCTGCAATTACAGGGATCTGAGATTTTTTGGCGATCGCTTTGAGTGCGTCGGCATCATCTTGGCTCGGCACTGCAACGCGGACGATCTGGCAGCCCGATGCTGTGAGCTCGGCTATCTGTTGCAGTGTGGCATTGATATCTGAAGTCAGAGTAGTACACATTGATTGCACGCTTACAGGAGCGTCGCCACCGACAAGAACGCTGCCAACTTTGAGTTGCTTGCTCTTCCTGCGTGGCGAGAGCACGGGAGGAGGGGCAGCTGGAATTCCGAGATCGACCATGGCTTTATTCTGCCTCAAATCAGAGATTGAAGTGAACTGGATTGAAAATGTCGGCGGCAAGGAGCATTAATGAGAGTGCGACGAGGAATGCGAAGACAACAATCGTGAGCGGCATCAGCTTTTCTAGGTCGATCGGCGCCGGCTGCGCACGACCAGCCCTACGAGCCCGAGCGCGTCGCACGCCATCAACTACAGCCACCGCCATATGCCCACCATCTAAAGGTAGAAGTGGCAACAAGTTGAAGATTCCAACGAAGATATTCAGGCTAGCGATAATAAGTAGGAAGGTCTCCAATTTATCGCCAAAGCTGAGTGCTTGGTCGCTTGCTGTCGCAGCAGATGCTTGGGCAACTCCAACGACTCCAACCAATCCATTGGCATCGCGCTTTGCACCCAAGAATGTCTGCCGAAAGAGCGCAGGAACTTTTCCGGGTAAGGTCACTAAGGATTTAATACTTGTGGTGAAGAAATTGGAACCCAGACTCCAGGTATCGTGAAGTGACGTTCCAATACCTTCACGTTGAAGACCAATTTTGCTAATGATTCCAAGCATTCCGTATTGCTTGCCATTGATAGTCACCGAAGCAGGCGTCGCAACTATAGACAAGGTCTCTCCGGATCTATCGATAACTAGAGTGAGTGGCTTGTTGGCAGAACTGCGAATAACAAGAACATCCTTGCTCCAGTTGGTGACTTTCTTGCCGTTAACGGAGAGGATGTGATCCCCAGATTTAAGACCCGCACTCAATGCTGGCGATGCGGGCGCACTCTTAGCACAGAGATTTGAGGTGGTGCTTGTGTTTATGCATGGTAAAACTTGATTAATGATCGGTTGGGATGTCGAGGTTCCGATTCCAAAGAAGATAAGAAAGATTAAGAAGAAGCCGATAATAAAGTGGCTAACCGAGCCAGCCCCCAGAACTATTAATCGACGAGAAGTTGACGATTTAATGAAGGCTCGTGGAGCATCTTCTTCACTCAACTCTTCATGGGTAGACATTCCCACAATCCTGCAATATCCACCTGCGGGAATAGCTTTTACGCCAAATTCAGTCTCACCGCGCGTTATCGACCAGATCTTGTAACCAAAGCCCAGAAAGAATTCGGTCACTTTCATGCCGAACTTCTTGGCGAAGAAGAAGTGGCCAAACTCGTGAATCATTACTGAAAGAAGAAGGGCAACTACAAAGGCTAGTACTCCGAGGGATTGCAACATTATTTCTTCTCCACAACTAGTGCTCGAGCAACGGTGCGGGCATCTTCCTCGATACCACTGACATCAGATAAATCCCTCATCGTAGAATCTGCAATCGAATCTAATTTCGCAGTCGTCGATGCGACGATCTCTACTATCGCAGAGAAATCCAGATCACCGTTCATGAAAGCCGCCACCGCGACCTCGTTGGCAGCATTAAAGACGGCTGGTAATCCTCCGCCGCGTATTCCGCAATGGCGAGCTAAATCGATAGCAGGAAAGCGAGCGTTATCTACGGGGGTGAAATTCCATGCCTGAGCAGCGCTCCAATCGACCGCTGAAGTTGCATGTGCAGTTCGGTCAGGGGCTCCTAGCGCGTAGGCAATAGGTCCCTTCATATTAGGGGGGCTGAGCTGAGCAAGTGTTGCTCCATCTATAAATTCGACCATCGAGTGCACCACAGATTGGGGGTGAATTACAGCTTCAATCTTCTCATAAGCAAGATCGAAGAGATAATGCGCTTCGATGATTTCTAGACCCTTATTCACAAGGGTCGCAGAGTTAATGGTGACCACGGGCCCCATGGACCAGGTGGGATGAGTCAAGGCTTCGGAAAGGGTGACGCTCGATAAATCACTGCGATCACGAAATGCTCCCCCACTAGCAGTCAGGATGGCGCGCTTCACTTCGCTTTTGGTACCAGCCATAAAGCATTGGTACAAAGCGCTATGTTCAGAATCAACTGGCGTTATTCGCTCTAATCCAAAGGCTGCAACCAGCGCCCCACCAGCAACGAGCGACTCCTTATTTGCGAGCGCTACTTTATTGCCAGCAGCCAAAGCGGCGAGCGTTGGTCCAAGTCCGATAGAACCGGTTATTCCGTTGAGAACTATGTCGCAGGTAATCGCTGCAATTTCGCTGGCGGCATTAGCCCCATCAATTACAGAAATTCCGGCAGCGAGAGAGCGAGCTCTATCGCCGTGCGAACTGACGCCGATTATTCCAACGCCAAATTTCCGCGCTTGCGCAATAAGCGTTGGGATATTTGAACCACCGGCCGAGAGGGCAATGACCTTAAATTTATCGGGATTCGCTGCGATTACTTCGAGCGCCTGTACGCCAATAGACCCGGTGGATCCAAGAATGACGATCTCGCGCATACGGTTATCTTCCCTTATTCAGCTGAGGAAATATTGAGTTCGGCTGCAGCGAGTTGCCCGCAGGCTCCATCGATCTCTCGACCTCGAGTGTCACGGACAGTCACAGGAACTCCGTAACTTTCTAAGATCGACACAAAGGTCGCTTCATCCTCGGCGCGAGAGGCGGTCCACTTCGACCCTGGGGTCGGATTGAGTGGTATTAGGTTGACGTGGGCGTTGCGATTTCGAAGCAGTCGTCCTAAGAGATCTGAGCGCCAGGCTTGATCGTTAATATCTCGGATCATGGCATATTCGATGGAATAGCGACGACCTGTCTTATCTGCATAAGCATCAGCTGCTGCCAGAACTTCTTTTACCTTCCAACGCGAATTAATGGGAACGAGGGTGTCACGCAATTCATCATCGGGAGTGTGAAGAGAGACAGCCAGAGTTACTGGAATATCTTCCTTCATCAATTTTTCAATGCCATTTACAACGCCCACGGTCGAAACGGTGACGGAGCGCGCTCCGATCCCCAGTCCATCGGGTTGTGGCGCGGTGATATTTCGGACCGAACGAATCACTGCGTTGTAGTTAGCGAGTGGTTCTCCCATGCCCATAAAGACCACATTAGAAAGTCGAGTCGGGCCTCCTGGTAATTCACCTGCTGCACAGACCCGAGCTGCTGCAACAACTTGAGCGGTGATTTCTCCGGCGGTCAGGTTGCGAGTTAAGCCTGCCTGACCAGTGGCGCAGAAAGGGCAATTCATGCCGCATCCTGCTTGGGAGGAGATGCAGACGGTCGTGCGATCGCTATAACGCATGAGTACGCTTTCGACGAGAACACCATCGTGCAAACGCCAAAGATCCTTGCGCGTTGTTCCACCATCGCATTCGATGGAACGAACCAGAGTAATTAATTTTGGGGTGAACTTCTCTGCCATCAAGGTGCGCATCTCTTTAGGAATGTCACTCCATGATTCAGTGTCATCGTTGTGATGCACAAAGAAATGAGTTGCTACCTGATTAGCACGAAACGCAGGAATACCCAGTTCAACGGCGAGGGCCTTGCGCCCGGCCGGATCTAAATCTGCAAAATGCTGGGGTGGCTTGACGCGCTGCTTGGGTTCATCAAATACTAACTTGAGTGAATCATCGATGCTCATGGTCGCCGCCTTATAACTTGAAGTGTTGTATGAGTTCGAAGACGAACCAGACTGATGGTGCTGTAAAAAGAAGTGAATCCACCCGATCCAAGATGCCACCGTGGCCAGGCAATATCGTTCCCATATCTTTAATACGTAGATCGCGTTTGACTGCAGATTCGATCAAATCACCACAGGTTGCTGTAATTACTCCCAGTAGACCGACCAGCGCTCCCAGCCAGAAGTAGTCGTCGAGAACAAAGTAGAAGACCGAAGCGGTCGCAAAGGTGGTGGCCACAATTGCACCAGCCAGGCCTTCCCACGTCTTTTTGGGGCTGATATGCGGCGCCATCGGATGTTTTCCGAAGAGGACCCCTGAGAAATATGCGAAGGTGTCATTGAAGCTCACCAAGACCACTAAGGTAAAAATCTTTGGGACTGGGCTGTGCATGTGAGCCAAGAGGAGCACAAAGCCCGCCAAAAAAGGAATATAGAAGATAGCAAATACTGCGGCAGTCGAACGTTTCACAAAATCTTTAGGCGAGGCCAAGAGCAGGTAAACCATCACATTGGGAATTGCTACTGCAAGGGAGACAGCTAGACCTTCTATCTTTCCAAACCAGGCTGCCGCAAGAATTCCTGTAGCAGCAACGTAAAGTGGAAGTCCAGGTAGATCAATATCGCCACCTTTGTAAGCTCGCACCATCTCGCGCATCGCAAGCAACATGACGGTCCATACAAAGCCTGCAAAGAGCAATGGGCTGAGCTTGAGCGCTCCAAAAACAATTGCGAGGATTGCAACCGAGACTCCAATGGATGGAATTAACTTCCGCCCAGCCCGCTTGTTAATCGCATCATTGATGGAGTGAATGTCGTCCATATCGCGGTAAACCCGTCAGGTGTATTACACCTCGAGGAGTTCGGTCTCCTTATGCTTCAAAAGGTCATCAATCTTGGAGACGTGTTCTGTTGTGATCTTCTCTAACTCTTTTTCGGAGCGAGCCAGATCGTCCTTACCGATGTCGCCATCTTTCTCTAACTTCTCCATACTCTCTTTCGAAGCACGGCGGATATTGCGGATCGAGACCCGCGATTCCTCTGCCTTGGTACGTGCCACTTTAATAAAATCTTTACGGCGCTCTTCAGTGAGTTGTGGGAAGTTGACGCGAATAACCGCTCCATCATTTGCTGGATTGACTCCAAGATCAGAATCGCGAATCGCCTTTTCGATTGCTGGAAACGCTGACTTGTCGAAGGGAGAGACGATCGCCATGCGAGCTTCAGGTACCTGGATAGTTGCTAGCTGCCCTAGAGCTGTGTATGTGCCGTAGTAATCGACCATGATCTTTTGGAACATCGCGGGATGGGCACGTCCGGTGCGAATCGCGCCGAAGTCCTCTTTCGCCACCTCTACGGCTTTGCTCATCTTTGCGCCAGCATCGGCCAACGTGGTTGCTAAATCAGACATCTCGCTCCTTTGAAGTGAGGCGACCTTGGAATCCACTCGAAGGTAACGAGAGGAAGAGTCTCTTAGGAGACTAGGGTACCAATTGCATCGCCGCGCACAGCGCGAGCGATATTTCCCTTATTTTTAAGGTCAAATACGATGATTGGTAACTTATTTTCGCGGCAGAGGCTAAAAGCCGCAGCATCGGCAACGGCCAATGATTTAGCAAGAACTTCATCGAAGCTGATTGCCTCGTATTTGGTGGCAGCAGGATCCTTCTTGGGATCCGCGGTGTACACACCATCTACACCACTCTTAGCTAGCAATAACGCTTCAGAACCGATCTCGAGCGCCCGTTGAGCTGCGACCGTGTCGGTGGTAAAAAATGGCATTCCGGCGCCTGCGCCAAAGATAACGACACGGCCCTTTTCAAGGTGGCGAATAGCCCGGCGCGGAATGTAAGGCTCGGCTACTTGTCCCATTGTGATCGCTGTTTGTACGCGGGTTTCGATGCCCTCTTTTTCTAGAAAATCTTGTAACGCCAGACAGTTCATAACTGTTCCGAGCATTCCCATATAGTCAGCGCGAGCGCGATCCATTCCACGCTGCTGTAACTCTGCGCCGCGGAAGTAATTTCCTCCGCCAACCACGATTGCAATCTGGGTTCCGCCTCGGACGACTTCTCCGATTTGAACCGCAATATCGTGGACAACATCAGGGTCCACGCCGATCCCTTTTTCGCCGCCAAATACCTCACCAGAAAGTTTAAGGAGCACTCTCTTGTAACCGGTACGGGCTAAACCTTTTCCGGTCATAGTGAGTGCTCCTTAATTTAAGCGGATAAAACTATTGTGCTAAAGATTACTGTCCAACTCGGAAACGATGAAACGCCGACACGGCGGTCTTTGCCTCATCGAGAACTTGCTGCACGGTCTTTTTGGCATCTTTCGCAAAGGCTTGCTCTAGAAGGCTAACTTCCTTCACAAAACCGGTAACGCGTCCAGCGACGATCTTCTCGATCGAAGCTTCTGGCTTACCCTCGTTGCGGGCGGTTTCTTCAGCGATATGACGCTCATTCTCGATCGCCTCGGCAGGAACCGACTCGCGGTTGAGATAAAGCGGTGCGAAAGCTGCGATGTGCTGAGCAACATCCTTTCCAGCCTCCAGAGCATCAGTTGCCAGTTGAACGAGCACGCCGAGCTGAGGGGGTAGATCTGGATTGGTCCGGTGGAGATAAAGAGCAACTGGTGAACCTTCGAGAACCGCAACCTTGCGCAGCTCAATATTTTCGCCGAGAGTCGCGTTACCTTCGTCGATACGGGCCTTGACAGTCGCACCTGTTGGAAGAGTCGATGCCAAGAAGGCGTCGAGTGTTGCAATCTTAGAAGCAAAGAGGTGGGCCAAAAGTTCTTCGGCCAACTCAATAAAACGCTCACCCTTAGCAACGAAGTCAGTCTCGCAATTAAGTTCAAGCATTACTCCGAGGTTGCCCTCTGCCTTAGCCAGTACAACTCCATTTGAAGTGAGGCGCCCTTCGCGCTTAGTGACTCCTTTGAGTCCCTTTACACGAATGAGTTCGACCGCCTTCTCGTAATTGCCTTCAGCCTCATCGAGCGCCTTCTTGCAATCGAGCATGCCAGCTGCGGTCGCCTCGCGTAGGCGTTTAACGTCTTGCGCTGTATATGAAGCCACGAATTATTCTCCCTTTACTTCTTCTGTCACTGCTACTTCAACAACTGGTGTCTCTTCTGTAACTACTGCGGCCTCAACGATTGCGGCCTCAACTTCGGCAAACTTCTCATCGGCAGCAGCGACCTTGTCTGCAACCGCAGCTGCAGCAGCAGAGCGAGCAGCAAGTCCAGCAACAGCAGCATCAGCAATAACGCGAGTCAATAGTCCTATTGAACGGATCGCATCGTCGTTACCAGGAATCTTGTAATCAACTTCATCTGGATCGCAGTTGGTATCCAAGATCGCAACGACTGGGATTCCCAGCTTGCGAGCTTCGGCCACAGCGAGGTGCTCCTTCTTGGTATCGACTACCCAGATTGCGCTAGGCAACTTGGTCATGTTACGGATACCTTCAAGGTTCTTGGTGAGCTTCTCGCGTTCGCGACGAAGTACCAAGAGCTCCTTCTTTGTTAAAACTTGATCGTTTCTCTGCTCCATCTGCTCGAGCTCTTTGAGACGCTGAATACGCTTGTAAACAGTTGGGAAGTTGGTCAACATTCCACCCAACCAACGCTCGGTGACATAAGGCATTCCAACACGAGCAGATTGCTCGATGATTGGCTGATGAGCCTGCTTCTTTGTGCCAACAAAGAGGATATGCCCACCCTTTGCGACAGTGTCTTTAATGAAGTCATAGGCTGAATCGATGAGGCCAAGTGACTGCTGGATATCAATGATGTAGATACCGTTACGTTCAGCGAAGATAAAACGCTTCATCTTTGGATTCCAACGACGAGTCTGGTGTCCGAAATGGACTCCGCTGTCGAGGAGTTCTCGCATTGTTACAACCGCCATGGCGGCACTCTCCTTTATCGCATGCAGTAGCGCATACGCTCGGTTGTCGAAGCGGCAATGTGCCGATTCCCTAGCATCAAGTCACCGACTCACTCTTTTGAAATGAGACCGAAATGGTTTCCCGAATAAACGGGATTGATGCGTGAAGTCAGATCTTGCGACCTGCTGGGGTAATTCTAAGGGGGCGGGGGTGTTAAGTGAAAATCAAGCCCGAGGGTGAGCAGTATCGAAGGCTTTTTGCAGCCGATCTGGCGAGACATGGGTGTAGATCTGAGTGGTGGCAAGGGAGGAATGGCCCAAAATCTCTTGCACCGTGCGCAAATCCGCCCCACCCTCTAATAAGTGGGTAGCCGCGGTGTGGCGCAGGCCGTGCGGTCCCATCTTCGATCCGACCGCGGCCGTGGCTAGATAGACCACTTCGCGGACCGTTCGCTGATCAATTCGGCTTCCGCGTGAACCTAAAAATACGGCATTGCCCGACTTCTCATTTGCAAGCAAGGGTCTAGCAACTTCTAAATAATGTCGCAACGCATCAACCGCCGGAATTCCCATCGGCACCACTCGCTCCTTGCTTCCCTTTCCCATAACCTGCAGGGTATTTCGGGATTCATCAATGGAGCGAATATCCAAACCGCAAATCTCAGAGACGCGCACTCCCGTTGCATAAAGAACTTCAACCAACGCTAAGTCGCGAATCGTCAGGGGGTTGGGATCTTCATGGGCTCGAGTCTGGATACTCTCTAAAACAATTTCGGTATCGGCAATATCTAGCACTTCAGGCAGGGTGCGATGGGGTTTAGGAATTGCAAGCTCGGCTCCAAGATCACTTTTGATCCAACCTTGGCTTGCTCCCCAATATGTAAATGCTCTGATTGAAACAATACGACGAGCCATTGTGGAACGCGCCACCCCAGCACCTTGCAATTCCGCTAACCATGAACGAATGTGGGTGAGCTCTAATTGCGAAAACTCTTCAATGTGCAATTTTTCAAGGTGCTTAAGAAATGATTCGAGATCGCTTACATATCCTTTAATCGAGTTCTCGGCGAGATTGCGCACAAGAACAAGGTGTTCTTCGTATTGGGCAATCAGTTCGGCGCTCATGCAACGAAAGGTTACTCGGGTTTACGCCCTTGACGGAGCAATCCGTATGTAACGGCATCTTCAAGTGCCATCGCGGAAGCTGCAATCACGTTTTCGTGCACTCCAACGGTAGTCCATGAACCTTCTCTATCGCTGGTCTCAACCAGTACTCGGGTTACAGCCCCCGTACCGAGGCGACCTTCGAGGATACGAACCTTGTAATCGGTAAGTTCTAGGCGTTCGAGCTCTGGGTAGAACTTTTGAAGACCCGATCGGATCGCAGTATCAATCGCATTAACGGGACCGTTGCCTGATCCAGTCGTAACAATGCTTTCACCGTGGGCGGTTAATGTAACCGTTGCCTTTGAAGTAACGTCCCCATTTGCATCGCCATCAACGGTGGTCTGCCAATCTTCGATGGTGAAGAAGTTAGCGCGCTTGCCGGCTATCTCTTCACGAAGTAGAAGTTCAAAAGATGCATCTGCAGCTTCGAATGTGAAGCCACGGGATTCCATCTCTTTGACTCGCTCAACCACTCGGGCGACAACTTCCTTGTTGCCCCCTAGATCGATACCTAGCTCTTGAGATTTGAGTTCGATGGTGGCGCGGCCAGCCATTTCCGAGACCAACATTCTCATATCGTTTCCGACGGTAGAAGGATCTTCATGTTGGTACATCATGGGATCCACTTTGATGGCGCTCGCGTGCAGCCCCGCTTTATGCGCAAAGGCAGATACTCCAACATAAGGTTGGCGAGCACTTGGGGCAACATTGGTTACTTCTGCAACCGCATGCGAAATTCTAAATGACTCCTGCAATGCACCCTCTGGGAGTACCGGCTTCTTCATCTTCAACTCTAAGTTGGCGATGATGCTAACTAGATCAGCATTACCAGTTCTCTCACCATATCCATTGAGCGTTCCTTGCACATGTGTAACACCAGCTTCAATTGCAGCTAACGAATTCGCGATAGCGCACCCGGTGTCGTTATGGCAATGAATTCCCAAGCGAGCAGAGGATCCATGCAGAACTTCATGCACTACATCGGTGAGCTCTGTAGGAAGCATTCCGCCGTTGGTGTCGCAGAGAGCAATAACATCGGCACCCGACTCTGCAGCCACTCGTACCACTTCAAGGGCATAGGCCTTGTTCGAACGGTATCCGTCAAAGAAATGTTCGGCATCGAGAAAGACGCGCTGTCCCCCGGCACGCAAAAATTTAATCGAGCTGCGGATCATTTCAAGATTCTCGTCGAGAGTGGTCTTGAGGGCGAGTTCAACGTGGCGATCATGACTCTTCGCAACGAGGGTGACTGCTGGCGCGCCAGAATCTTGTAGCGCACGAAGCAAAACATCGTCAGCGGCTTGCACACCTGGCCTGCGTGTAGCTCCAAATGCCACGAAAGTTGCATTCCTAAATTTAATTTCACTCTGCACCAATTTGAAGAACTCGGTGTCCTTTGGATTGGCACCCGGCCAGCCACCTTCAATAAAACCAACACCCAGATCATCTAAGTGGCGTGCTATCGCCAACTTGTCATGCACCGAAAGATTGAGTCCCTCTTGTTGAGCGCCATCGCGCAACGTGGTGTCGTAGATGTGAAATGCGTCGGATACTGGCATCAGGAAACTCGCTTGTTCCAGCCGTGCTTATCTTCGATCGTGCCATGCTGAATTCCAAGAAGAGTTTCCCGAATCTGCATCGTAATCGGTCCTGGATTACCGTCGCCCGTGGTCCATGTTCCTTGAGCGCTCTTTGCTGCGCCGACAGGTGAAACAACGGCCGCTGTGCCACACGCAAAGATCTCAGTGATCTCGCCTGAAGTGACACCATCGCGCCATTCATCGGTCGAGATCATTCCTTCTACAACTTTGTAACCTAAATCTTTTGCAACGGTCAAAATGGAATCGCGCGTGATTCCAGCGAGCAAGGTGCCAGTTAGTTTGGGAGTGAAGATTGTGGCACCTGCGCCTTGACCTTTAACGAAGTAAAGGTTCATGCCGCCCATCTCTTCAACCCATCTGCGTTCGATGGCATCGAGCCAGACCACTTGGTCGCATCCTTGGGCTGCAGCTTGCTTTTGCGCCAAGAGCGAGCCCGCATAGTTGCCACCGGTCTTCGCTTCACCAGTTCCGCCTTGGGCTGCGCGGACAAACTCTGTTGAAATCCAAACGGTTACTGCCTTATCGGGATTGAAATACGCGGATGCAGGAGTTGTGATAACTAAATACGTTGCACGATTGGCAGGACGAACACCTAGCCCAACTTCTGTGGCGATCATAAATGGTCGGATGTACAGCGATTCTCCAAAATTCTTAGGAACCCAAGCGCGCTCATTACGAACAAGCGCTTCTACCGTTGCCACAAAGTCTTCTACCGAAAGTTCTGGAAGTGCCATGCGGATAGCGCTACGGCGAAAACGTTCACCATTTGCATCCGGACGAAAAAGACTTACTCCCCCGTCGGGTTGGCTATACGCCTTAAGACCTTCAAAGATTTCTTGGCCGTAATGTAGAACTGAAGTAGCGGGATCCAGAGAGAGCGGACCATACGCCTTCAACTCTGCATCTGCCCAACCATCGTCCTCACTCCACTGCGCAATCACCATATTGTCGGTGTAATACTTGCCGAAACCGCCAGCGGCGATCTTTTCTTCGCGATCGCTTGCGCTCGCTGGGTGAGTGCTTGGATTGAGGTTGATCTTCATTTAGATAGCTCCCGCCAGCGCATCACCAATTTGAACGGTACTTCTCTTGGAATCTCCGCGAGTTAAAAGATCAGCTGCAACTACGCGCTCAACATCAGCGGCAGCATCCGCCTCACCAAGGTGAGCGAGCATCATCGCAACTGACATCACTGTCGCCGTTGGATCTGCCAGAGAT
>CAIUIT010000073.1 GCA_903899375.1 uncultured Actinomycetes bacterium | reverse complement strand
GGCCGATGACGATACCTGGGCGTGCTGTATAAAGATCGATACGAACACGCTCGCGTGTGCGCTCGATTTCAATACGTGAAACGCCTGCGCGCTCCATACCCTTGCTCATCATGCGACGGATCTCGATATCTTCCTTCACATAATCCTTGTAAAGCTTGTCTGCATACCAACGAGATTTGAACTCTGTTGTGATGCCCAGACGGAAGCCGTGTGGATTTACTTTTTGACCCATTTACTCGGCCTGCCCTTCTGAGACAACTGCGACTTCTTCAACAGGAGCAGCCTTCTTGGCTTTGCTCTTTGCTGCAGGGGTTGCTGGCTTAGCAATCACTGTCTTGTTTGGATTTGCCTTCGCGTTGACGACCTTCTTGAGACCGTGTGGGCGATATGAACGATCGGTTGAGACAACCAATGTCAAAGTAGAGGCACGCTTCAAGATCTGGAATCCACGACCTTGTGCACGAGGGCGGAAACGCTTAAGCGTTGGGGCCTCATCGACAAGGGCTTCAACGATGTAAAGCTCAGAGGCATCACGGAGTGAAGGGCTCTTCTGCTTGGCATTGTTGATCGCAGAGTTCAAGAGGGTGTAAAGATCTTCACCGACTTCTTGAGGAGCGAACTTCAAAGTCGTTAGCGCAATGTCAGCGCGCTCTCCGCGGATCAAGTTGATCACACGACGAGCCTTCTGAGGTGTTACGCGGGTGTTGCGCAAGATTGCCTGCGCGACGAGTGCGTCAGTTGGATTAGATGCCTTTGGGTTATTAGCCACGAGAAGCTCTCCGATCATCCTTGACGTGTCCCTTGAAGGTACGAGTTGGAGCAAACTCACCGAGCTTGTGACCAATCATTGCTTCTGTGACGAAAACTGGAACGTGCTTGCGACCGTCGTGTACGGCGATGGTGTGCCCGATCATTGCTGGAATGAGCATTGAACGACGAGACCAGGTCTTGATAACAACCTTGGTGTTCTTCGCATTCTGATCATCTACCTTCTTGAGAAGGTGACCGTCCACGAATGGACCCTTTTTTAAACTACGTGGCATCTGTGGTCGCTCCCTTATCGCTTCTTATTCGACTTACGACGACGGACAATGAGTGCATCGCTCGCCTTTTTCTTGCGAGTACGGCCCTCTGGCTGACCCCAAGGTGACACGGGGTGACGACCACCGGATGTCTTACCTTCTCCACCACCGTGTGGGTGATCGACTGGGTTCATAACAACACCGCGGACGGTTGGGCGCTTGCCCTTCCAACGCATACGGCCAGCTTTTCCGAAGTTGATGTTTGATTGTTCGGCGTTTCCGACTTCACCAACCGTTGCACGGCAACGGACATCTACGTTACGAATTTCACCTGAAGGCATACGCAGTTGTGCATATGGACCTTCTTTAGCAACGAGCTGAACTCCAGCTCCTGCTGAACGAGCAATCTTTGCTCCGCCGCCGGGGCGAAGTTCGATCGCGTGGATCATGGTTCCAACTGGGATATTGCGAAGCGGCAAGTTATTGCCAGGCTTGATATCCGCTGCTGGGCCATTCTCAATAGCGTCGCCTTGATTCAACTTTGCAGGTGCGATGATGTAACGCTTCTCGCCATCTGCATAGTGAAGTAGGGCAATACGAGCTGTGCGATTTGGGTCGTATTCGATATGGGCAACCTTTGCTGGAATGCCATCTTTATCGTTACGCACGAAATCGATCAAGCGATATGCGCGCTTATGTCCGCCGCCTTGGTGGCGAACGGTGATCTTGCCGGAAGCGTTACGGCCACCCTTGGAGTGAATTGGACGAACCAATGACTTCTCAGGGGTAGTGCGTGTGATCTCTTTGAAATCAGGAACGCTCGCGCCGCGCTGACCAGGTGTGGTCGGCTTAAGTTTACGTAGGGCCATTTTTTATATTCCTCTTCTTCTTCTAGTCCTGGTCCCCTTAGGAAACAGGTCCTCCGAAGATGTCGATACGGTCACCGGCAGCAACATGCACGATCGCACGCTTGGTGTCATTGCGCTTACCAAAACCCTTAGGGGTGCGCTTGCGCTTTCCCTGGCGGTTCATCGTGTTAACGCTTATAACTTTTACATTGAAAACTTTTTCGACAGCGATCTTGATCTGCGTCTTATTAGCATCGGTAGCCACCAAGAAGGTGTACTTATTCTCATCGAGCAGGCCATAGGCCTTTTCAGAGACAACTGGTGCTAGGAGTACGTCGCGATGGTCCTTCATGCGGACACCTCTACTTCTGATTCACGAGCAACTGCAGTAGCTGCCTTTGCTGGGCCGGCGATGAATTCACGGATCGCGCTCTCTGAGAAGACAACATCATCTGAAACCAAGATGTCGTAAGCATTGAGCTGATCGTTGACGATCAGGTGCAAGTTCTCGGCATTGCGTAGTGAACGCCATGCGACATCTTCGCTGCGAGAAAGAACAACGAGAAGGTTCTTGCGATCTGAAAATTGGCGAACCGCAGAGATGGCGCCCTTGGTTGTTGGAGCATCTGTGATGCTTGAAACAACGTGGATGCGATCTTCGCGCTGACGATCTGAGAGCACGCCCTTAAGAGCAGCTGCGATCATCTTCTTTGGGGTGCGTTGATCGTACTTACGAGGTACTGGACCATGTGAGACACCACCGTGACGCTGCAGTGGAGCACGGACAGAGCCCTGACGAGCGCGGCCGGTTCCCTTCTGCTTGAAAGGCTTCTTACCGGTACCAGATACTTCGCCGCGATTCTTGGTCTTGGCGGTACCTTGGCGAGCAGCTGCGAGTTGCGCAACTACAACCTGGTGAATGAGAGGCACATTAGCCTGCACATCAAAGATCTCTGATGGAAGGGTGACGTCGCCAACCTTTGTTCCCTCAGGGCTCTTGATATCAATAGTCAATGCCATGGCTTATGCACCTGCCTTTGTGTTAAGAGTTTCTGAAACAGCCTTCTTCGCAGCTGAGCGAATGAATACTGTTGAATTCGTTGCACCTGGGACGGCGCCGCGAATCAAGATCAAGTTCTTCTCGGTATCAATCGAGTGAACGAGCAAGTTTTGGGTTGTAACAGTGTCAACACCCATCCGGCCCATCATCTTCTTTCCTTTGAAGACGCGACCTGGGGTTGTACGGTTACCTATCGAACCTGGCATACGGTGCTTACGGTCTACACCGTGAGAAGCTCCGAGACCGTGGAAGCCGTGACGCTTCATAACACCAGCAGAACCTTTACCGCGGGATGTTCCAGTTGCATCGACAAGCTCTCCAGCTGCAAATACATCTGCATTGAGTTCTTGACCGACTGAATATGAATCAACGTTTGCGGTGCGAAGTTCAGCAACGTCAGTACGTGGAGTAACGCCTGCCTTAGCGAAGTGACCAGCCAAAGGCTTTGTTACCTTGCGGGGATCAACGGCACCAAATGCCAGCTGAACCGCGGTGTAACCATCTTTTTCGATGGTACGAATTTGAGTGACGACATTGGGGCCAGCTGCAATAACCGTTACTGGAACGATCTTGTTATTTGCATCGAAGACCTGTGTCATGCCGAGCTTCTTGCCCAAGATTCCCTTGATGGCAGAGCGCTGTGATTGTGTGGTCGTCATAGTCGCGGCCTCCT
>CAIUIT010000072.1 GCA_903899375.1 uncultured Actinomycetes bacterium | reverse complement strand
GTGGGCAGCGAGGGTTTCGAACCCCCGACATCTTCGGTGTAAACGAAGCGCTCTACCGCTGAGCTAGCCGCCCGGTATTGAGTGCCCCACTGTACCTGAGTAAGTGGGGCAGACCAAAAATCGTGTGGAATTGGCGCTAATTACTAGAGGGCAGCGAGCGCACCCTTGTAATCGACGATATTTCGCGCATCACCCATTCCATTGACGACCTGCCATCGCAGAATTCCCTCTTTATCGATGATGAATGTGCCACGAATAGCGCATCCACGTTCTGCGTTGAATACTCCGAAGGCCTCAGCCACTGCGCCATGTGGCCAGAAGTCAGATAGAACTGGGAAGTTGTAGTTCTCTTGGGTTGCGAATACCTTTTGAGTAAATGGTGAATCGCAAGAAATAGCAAGAAGTTCTGCACCTTCATTTTGGAATGCTGACAGGTCATCGCGAAGAGCGCAGAGCTCACCGGTGCATGTGCCGGTAAATGAGAATGGGTAAAAGACTACGACGACGTTCTTCTCTCCCTTAAATGAAGACAAGGTAACTTTTTCGCCGAATTGATTGGTCAGGGAGAAGTCTGGAGCGGTCTGGCCGATGGTCAGAGACATATAATCTACTTTCTTAACGTTTGGCGCTCTTTCGAGCAACTAATTTTGTTGCGGTCCAATTCGGTGCAACTAAAAATGAAACTGTCTGTGTCAGTCCAGCCGTAGGAGCAGAATCTTGAATATCGCTCGGTTCAACGTGCCCTGCAATGCCAACTTTAGGGGTTAAGAGCCAGATCGGCCCATTTTCGCTTAAGTAAGTCAGCGCATCAACGAGATCATCAACGAGATCTCCATCACCCTCGCGCCACCAGACGATTACAGCATCAACAACTTCATCGAGATGTCCGCTGAGTAGATTAGAACCAATCTTTGCCTCGATGGCATGGCGCAATTGATCATCGCAGTCGCTGTCATAGCCGACCTCAAGTATTAACTCCCCGGGAACCAGCCCGAGGCGTTCAATACTCACCGCCAACCCCTGTGGGGAGTTCACTAGAACTTAACCTCCAAACTGCCTCGGTGGGGCTATGGCACCTATCCCCTGGCTCCTGCCCTGTGTGGGGCGAGTAGGAGTAGTCCACTCAACTTATGGCGTGAGCGCAAGCCTTTTGATGTGAATAAACTCCTCCCATGAGCGAAGCGAGCGGATTCAACCAATTCATCGATACCCCGAACAACCTAATCGACCAGTTGGTCGATCTGGACCCTTCGGAGACCGCTGAATGGAAGGCTTCCCTTGACTCACTGCTCGCCAGCGCCGGACCTACGCGTGCCCGCTACATCATGCTCTCGCTCCTGCAGCATGCCCAAGAGAATAAGTTGGGCGTTGGTGCACTTCGCACCACCGATTACATCAACACAATTCCTACCAACCGCGAGCCAGATTTTCCCGGCGATGAAGCGCTCGAACGTCGCATCCGCGCCATCGTCCGCTGGAACGCAGCGATCATGGTGCACCGTGCACAGCGTCCAGGTGTTGGCGTCGGCGGACACATCTCCACCTTTGCATCATCGGCTTCACTCTATGAAGTTGGGTTCAACCACTTCTTCCGCGGCCAAGAGCATCCTGGTGGGGGAGATCAGATTTTCTTCCAAGGCCATGCCAGTCCAGGAATGTACGCCCGCGCATTCGTCGAAGGACGATTGACCGAACATCAGATGGATGGATTCCGTCAAGAACTTTCACATTCAGGTGGCGGTCTTTCTTCCTACCCGCATCCGCGTTTGATGCCAGAGTTCTGGCAGTTCCCTACCGTTTCAATGGGACTAGGTCCGATCAATGCAATTTATCAAGCGCGTTATAACCGTTACTTACAGGGCCGCGGAATTAAAGATACCTCGGATCAAAATGTCTGGGCTTTCTTGGGTGATGGCGAGTGCGATGAGCCAGAAACCTTGGGTGCGATCAGTCTTGCTGCGCGCGAAGGACTCGACAATCTCAATTTTGTCATTAACTGCAACTTGCAACGTTTGGATGGTCCAGTCCGTGGAAATGGAAAGATCATTCAAGAGCTCGAATCAATTTTCCGTGGCGCGGGCTGGAACGTCATCAAGGTCGTATGGGGTCGTGAGTGGGATGAACTCCTTGCTAACGATCGCGAAGGCGCACTCGTTGATTTAATGAACCGCACTCCCGATGGCGATTACCAAACATTTAAGGCCGAAAGCGGCGCATATGTCCGTGAGAACTTCTTTGGTCGCGATCCACGTACTGCAGCGCTTGTCGCTGGCTGGAGCGATGAGAAGATCTGGGGTCTCAAGCGTGGTGGACATGATTACCGCAAACTCTTCGCTGCCTATAAAGCCGCCACCGAGAAGAATGGTAAGCCAACCGTAATTTTGGCGAAGACCATCAAGGGTTGGACTTTGGGCTCGCACTTCGAAGCACGTAATTCGACGCACCAGATGAAGAAGATGACGCATGAAGATTTGATTCAATTCCGCGATACCTTGCATATTCCTCTTCCAGATTCGGCGATCGATGCAAAGGTTCCTGCTTATTACCATCCGGGCGTTGAATCACCGGAATACAAGTACATGATGGAACGCCGCCGTGAACTCGGTGGATCGGTTCCATCCCGCCGCAAGATTTCTCGTCCGCTGCCACAACCAGTTGATTCCACCTATGACTCTGTCAGGCGTGGCTCTGGACAACAAGAAGTCGCCACCACCATGGCATTTGTTCGCTTGCTCAAGGACTTGGTTAAGGATCCCGAAATCGGCAAGCGATTTGTTCCAATTATTCCTGATGAGGCTCGTACCTTTGGGCTAGATAGCCTCTTCCCGACTCTTAAGATCTATTCACCACTGGGTCAGACATATGCCGCGGTAGATCGTGAATTGATGTTGTCCTACAAGGAATCGACCTCCGGTGTGATCTTGCACGAAGGCATCAACGAGGCTGGATCTACAGCATCCTTCACCGCAGTTGGCTCTTCTTATTCGACGCATGATGAACCAATGATCCCTATCTACATCTTCTATTCCATGTTTGGATTCCAGCGCACAGGAGATGCTTTCTGGGCAGCATCTGATCAGTTGTGCCGTGGTTTCGTTGTCGGAGCTACCGCAGGCCGCACCACACTCAATGGCGAAGGTTTGCAGCATGAAGATGGTCATTCGCCACTTCTCGCTTCAACCAATCCAGCCGTTGTTGCTTACGACCCTGCCTTCGGTTATGAAGTCGGGCATATCGTCAAGGATGGTCTGCGCCGCATGTATGGCGAGAACAGCGAAAACATTTATTACTATCTAACCGTCTACAACGAGCCTTATATGCAGCCCGCAGAGCCAGAGAACCTGGATGTTGAAGGTCTGCTCAAAGGCATGTATTTGTACTCCCCGGCATCGAAAAAGGGCAAGAACGAAGTCAACCTCTTGGCTTCTGGAGTTGCGCTTAACTGGGCGACCAAAGCACAACAACTGCTCATGGATGATTTTGGTATCAAGGCTGATGTCTGGTCTGTTACTTCATGGAACGAACTGCGTCGTGATGGTTTAGAAACCGATCGCCACAACTTGCTCAATCCTCACGATCAACGTGTCGCTTATGTGACCCAGAAATTTGAAGTATTTGATGGTCCAGTAATAGCTGTCAGTGACTTTATGCGGGCAGTTCAGGATCAGATTGCTCCTTGGGTCCCACAGGACTTCTCTTCGCTCGGCACCGATGGATTTGGAATGTCTGATACCCGTGGAGCGCTGCGCCGCCACTTCAAAGTAGATGCCGAATCAATTGTCATAGCCACCCTCGCTCAACTCGCGAAGAATGGTGTCGTCAAAGCAAAGGTAGTTAAAGAGGCGATCGAGAAGTATCAGATCAACGATGTGACTGCAGCAGATGCTGGAAACACCGAAGGTTCTGGTTGATCCTTACGCTTCTACTTTCCGTGGCCCAAGTTTCTTGAAGAACGAGAGCGCGATCATGAGCGCTCCAGGGATCATCAGGCCGTAAGTAATTGAGGTAACTTGTGCGATCAATGAAATTAAGATCTTTACAAAGAAGGTCAGTACTGCAAGGGCAAGACTCATCTGCGCGACAACAACGCCTCCAGGGAATTTAGAGCGCTGGCTGGCAATCTGGGTCAATACGCCAGCGAAGAACGAGCCACCAAGCCCCCCGATAAAGAAACCAACAATTTCGCAGGTGAAGGCCAAGCCGAAATTGTGACCAGCGAAATATTTAGCCAAGAGTAAGAAAACGATAAAACCCGAACCCCCGATGCGGGAAAAGATTTGGATCCAGTAGGTATCGGGCTTAATCGCAAGCAATCTGTGAATCCCAAGGCGACCTATAACCATTCCAATCATAAAGAGTAAATAGGGAACGATGCTGAGTGTTGTGCTCGCCTTAATCTCTTGGTGCGATGAAAGAGTGACCCAGTCGTTAGTCGAAAACTCAACCATCACTGCGCAGAGATATGCAAATGCTATGTAGCGATCAGAGGTGAGCATCGACCACATATCTTTCATTTTTACCGAGTCACTTTCGGGATGCTCTTGCGAACCTCGTATTAGAAATGGACGCATCCGAAAGACAGAAACCATAGTCGCTGCAAAGAGAATCGCCATCAAGAGATCAATGTGCCAAGCAAACGTGACGCGGGATGTAATCAAAATCGAAAGGCTCGTCGTGAGCAAAGTTCCAACGCTCCATGCGCCGTGCAATCGAGGAATTGCTTTCTCGCCACTCAATAATTGTCGTTTTAAAGCTTGATCATGAATCGCGATGTTGTAACCATTGAACCCTAAACCCAAGACGGTATTCATAAGCATAAACATCCACGGGGAGTGAATATGTGGGATAACAGCGACAGAACCATAGAGAGAAATCCCGGTGCCAATAAGTACGGGAAAGACGCCAATGCGATGGACCAGCTGTCCTATAAACATAAAGGCCAAGATGGCGCCAATCGCGCCCAAACTCAGGAGGATTCCATACGTTCCGTTGTTAACGTTGAGATTACGTTTTAAATCTGGGGAACGAGAAGCCAAACTCAGGGCTGCAACTCCGAAGTAGAAGAAGAATAGGAGCTGATGTCGGCGTTCTCGAGAGGTGACGATCAAGGTCAAAAGAGGGCGCTCGCTAACTGTTGTCGTGCACGAATCAGAATGGGATCTGCTGGGTCTACCAATGCGAACAACCCTACAAGATGTTCGCGCAGCTCTTTACGGTCATCGCCACTCGCCAGTTTTACTGCTGCGATGAGGCGAGCAAAAGAGGCCTCAAAATTTCCTTGTGCGATTTCACAATCGGCGGCTTGTTGAGCGAGAGCAATATCGGCAGGGTTGGAGTTTGCCTGCACAATAATTTCGGCGGAATCCAATCCGTTGATTCGGAAAAGGAGTTCAACTTGAGCAAAACCCAGCAGGGCCAGCGGATTACTGGGAGCACGATTTAACCACTCTTGATAGGCCGCCTTGGCACCAGCGAAATCGCCTTTTTCAAGCGCATCGAGCGCCTTTATCTCTTCAGGTTCTAACTTCTCTTCCACAGCCCCCTCGGATTCGGCCTTCACCGAACCGACTCCACGCTCTGCAGCCAATGACAGCACCTTGTCGAGCACTGCACGTAGTTGGGGCACAGTAGGGACCGTTTCAAAGAGTGGTACAACTTGTTCTTGAATAATGGCCAGGGCGAGCGGCACTGTTTGAACCTGCAAAGCTTGAGCTACTTCTGGTTCAAGATCGACATTTACATTCCCAAGCAACCAGCCCGCGCCTTCGGGTTTAACTGAATCATCCTCATGCATCTTTCCGAGCGCCGCCATCACCGATTGAGATTCGGGAGAGCGAGACGACCAGCAGATCAAAATAACTACTTGCGCGTGAGATGCCGGTAATACATCTTGCATTAAATTTGTTTGCGAGATAGATATCCCTGATAACTCTTCGGCTTTCACAGGGTTTTTTAGCGCGCTTAAGTCAATGGCCGAACCAAAATTTCTAGGAAGAGAACTCATTCACCACTACCGCTTCCTCGTGTTTAGGTGCATTTCTAAAAGGGAGGATTGAACGAATGTAATCCTCTGTAGCAAAGGTTATGCCCAGATCCTTGCCCGCTTGTTCACCCAGATACCAACGGTGCTCCAGAATCTCGTGGAACATCTGAGCCGGCTCAACCCGCCCGCGTAGATCTTCTGGAACCATATCAATAACGCGATGGTACGTCTCAGCCAACCAACGCCTGGCACTATCTTCAACAGGAGGCAGTGGTTTTTTCTCGCGGCCTCTGAAACGGTCAAAGGAGGCGAGTAGGCGCTTGGCCTGTAGCTCCTCGGCCTGAAGCCCCATCAATTCATAGAGACGATTTTGGTGATACCCGGCAGCTACCAACTTTGGAGAGAACTTAAGTGCACCTTTATCTCCATCGAGGGTGACCTCGACCTCTTCAACAGCAAATCCCAGATCCTGCACGGCGCGCATCGCCTTTTCGACCGAGTGGCGATCGCTGGGATCCAAAATCTGTGGCTCTTTAAGCATCGACCAGAGTCGGCGGTAGCGAGAGATGACCCGATCGGCTGCGCGAATGGGATCCATCCCGGGGTGCAAGAGACCAGCGACAGCGAGATCTTCCAACTCGGCGGCAACGTTGAACTGCGCGATTTCCAAGTCATGCTCGCGCTGGCCATTACTCAATGCAGGTTGGAATTCTCCGGTTTCGGCATCGACAAGATAGGCCGCGTATTCATTAGCATCTTGGCGGAAGAGGGTGTTGGAAAGCGAGCAATCGCCCCACCAGAAGCCGAGGAGGTGGAGGCGGACGAGCAGAAGCGCGAGCGCATTAGCCATATTGTTGATCTCGTGAGCGGTGACCTTGCTGCTCATGATGACGCGGTAGGGCAGGGAAAAGGGCAGGTAGCGGGTTACAAGTGCCACTGGGAGCGGATTTGCCCGGTTATCCAGGCGATTCTCCACAATGGCCACCGGCTCAACGCAGGGGGCGTTGCGGTTGTTTAACTCGCGCAGGATCTTGTACTCCCGTGCAGCAAACTCTTCGACCGTCTCTTTGACGGCAAAGACATCGCGATCTCCTGGACCAGTTCGGATTAAACGGACGATATGGCGCGAGATTCCGCGCATGCTGGTCAGGCCGGGGTCCTCTGGCCAATCTTCGAGCTCCTTGCGCCAGGGCAGATTGGCGAGGGCGAGCATGTCCTCACTCAGACCCGTAATTCGCAGCTCGCTCACTGCCCTATCTTCTCGTATTATCAAACTATGGCGCTCAAGAAACCCTGGCTCTACTTTGGCAATAAGGCGAGCGATTCATCACAGCCCGAGCCAACCGCATCTATGGGGATCCCGGGCATCCCGGTCGATAGGGGTCATCCCTTCTATTTTGGCTTTTTAGCTGCTTCTGGGGCGGTCATCGCAATTACGATGCTCAAAGCCTTTGCCAGCGCAGGTCAAGTCTTTGTTCTCATCATAATTTCGCTCTTCCTAGCCGCTGGGTTAAATCCAGGAGTTGAATTCTTTCGCCGCCGTGGCTTGAAACGATCCCATGCCGTGTTGGCGGTGGTCTTCTTTGTTCTGGTCTTCGTAGGGATCTTCTCTGCAGTAGTCATTCCACCAGCTATTACACAAGTCAGCAATCTCTTTAAGAATGCACCGAAGATCCTGGAAGATCTCAAATCAAATCGCATTCTTGGAGATCTCAACAAGCATTACGGAATCATCGACTCGTTACAGGCAAAGTTCAACGCTTCGATTCATAATGGCCAATATGTAATTTCCGCATTTGGAGGAGTAATTGGAGTTGGCAAAGCAGTTATCTCTGGCGCCGTTGCCGCCCTTACCGTATTAGTTTTGACACTTTATTTCTTAGCATCACTGCCTAGCGTTACCGGTGCCGCTTACCACTTCGTTCCAGCATCTCGCCGTGACAGAGTCTCTAAAATCACCGATGCGATCATCCTGCGAATCGGCGGATTCGTCAGCGGACAAGCAACCGTCGCATTTATCGCATCGATCTTTGGATTAATACTCGCACTCTCCCTTGGTCTGCCATATCCATCAGCTATCGCAGTCTTAGTATTTGTCTGCGGCGCGATCCCTCTTATTGGACATCTTCTCGGCGTAACCGTCATAACTTTGATAGCGCTCAGTAAATCCCCCACCGCGGCTGTAATCACATTTATTTTGTACGTTGTCTATATCCAAATTGAGAACTACTTAGTTATGCCAAGAATCATGCGTAGGTCTCTTTCGATGCCAGGAATAGTCACGATTATCGCGGCTCTCGTCGGCGTCAGCCTTCTTGGTATCGTCGGCGGAATCTTGGCTGTGCCAATCGCGGCTGCTATCTTGCTCATCGTCGATGAAGT
>CAIUIT010000071.1 GCA_903899375.1 uncultured Actinomycetes bacterium | reverse complement strand
CGGCGATCTTTTCTTCGCGATCGCTTGCGCTCGCTGGGTGAGTGCTTGGATTGAGGTTGATCTTCATTTAGATAGCTCCCGCCAGCGCATCACCAATTTGAACGGTACTTCTCTTGGAACCTCCACGGGTTAGTAAGTCTGCTGCAACTACTCGCTCGACATCGGCGGCGGCTTCAGTCTGGCCCAAGTGAGCAAGCATCATGGCGACCGACATCACTGTCGCCGTTGGATCGGCCAGGGATTTACCTGCGATGTCGGGAGCAGATCCGTGAACCGGCTCAAACATTGAAGGAAACTTTCCTGTTGGGTTGATATTTCCAGAGGCAGCTAAACCAATTCCGCCACAGATAGCAGCGGCGATATCGGTCAAGATATCTCCGAAGAGATTATCTGTTACCACGACATCAAAGCGCTCAGGATTTGTTACGAAGAACATGGATGCTGCATCAGCATGCATGTAATCAGTAGCGATATCTGGGAACTCCTTCGCCACTTCATTAAATGTGCGAGTCCATAAGCCGCCAGCATGAACAAGGACATTGTTCTTGTGCACCATGGTTAGTTTCTTACGTGGACGAAGCGAAGCGCGGGCAAAGGCATCGCGAATAACTCGCTCAGCACCGCGACGAGTATTCAAAGATTCCTCGGTAGCGACTTCTGCTTCGGTACCGTACGCAAGGTAACCACCAGCACCGGAATACGGACCTTCAGTGCCTTCACGGACCACAATGAAGTCAATCGGAGCTTGCGTAGCTAATGGTGACTTAACGCCTGCATGCAATTTAGCTGGACGTAGATTTACATATTGATCAAAGGCGAAGCGTAATTTCAAGAGCAGGCCGCGTTCAAGAACGCCACTTGGAACAGTTGGATCTCCAACGGCCCCTAACAAGATGACATCACTCTTTGCGATCTGCGCCATTGTTTCATCACTCAAAACTTCACCAGTTGCATGCCAATGAGCAGCGCCTAGGTTGTAATGAATCTTTTCAAAGGTGAGAGCATATTTTGCGGCTACCTTGTCAAGAACTTTGAGACCCTCGGCCACAACTTCTGGGCCAATTCCATCTCCGGCAATTATCGCTACTTTGAATTCTTTCATTATGACACCAAGGTAACTGTTCGGATGAGATCTGCGCCGGTCTCTTTTAGGACCTTTGCAAGAATCTCTGCGGATAGTGCGGAATCGATATTCAGTGCCATAAGAGCTTGTCCACCAGCTTCGCTGCGAGCAACTTGCATTCCAGCGATATTAACTCCTGCGCTTCCAATAACCCCGCCCACCGCGCCAACGACGCCTGGGCGATCTGAGTATTGCAAGATGAGAAGATGTTCGGTCGGAGGTAGATCCAGATCAAAACCGTTGATTGCAATGATCTTTTCAACTCGACGTATACCCATCAGGGTTCCGTCTACAACAATGGAGCGTCCACCGGGAAGTGCTGCACGTAACGAAATCATGCTGCGATATTCGGGGCTCTCGGGATTTGTCGTAACCGAAGAGGTCATTCCGCGCTCCGCCGCTAGGCCAGGGGCATTGACGTAGGTAACTGATTCGGCGCCAACGGCTACAAGTGCACCCTTAAGAACGCTCGTGGCTAGAACTGATGAATCATGGACTGCGATATCGCCACGGACTTCGACATCGAGCGATGCCGGAAGCTCCCCTGCGATGATGGTTGCGATTTGGGCCATCTTTTCCACGAGTGGGAGCGATGGGCGAATATCTTCATGGATCGCTCCACCCTTGACGTTCAAGGCATCTGGAACAAGTTCACCAGAGAGCGCTTTGCGGACAGATACTGCAACAGCAATTCCAGCACGTTCTTGCGCTTCATCAGTAGACGCTCCAAGATGTGGCGTCGCCACAACTTGATCCAAGGTAAATAGTGGCGAATCAGTGCAAGGTTCAGCTGCAAATACATCTAACCCAGCACCTGCCACGCGGCCTTCGACAAGAGCGTTATATAAAGCAGTCTCATCCAAGACTCCACCGCGAGCCGCATTAATAATGCGCACCGACGGCTTCACCTTTTTAAGAGCTTCCTCACCAATGAGGTTTGCAGTTTCTTTGGTCTTAGGAAGGTGAATGGTGATGAAATCACTGATACGAAGCAACTCATCGAGTTCGACAAGACGAACCCCCAGCTGCGCAGCACGTGCAGGCGCTAGATAAGGATCGTAGGCAACGACGTTCATGCCAAAAGCTTGCATACGGGCTGTAACGAGCTGCCCAATTTTTCCAAATCCAACAACGCCCAAAGTCTTCTCAAAGAGTTCGGCGCCTGTGTATTTGGAACGAGCCCACTTGCCATTGCGAAGTGCGGCGTGAGCTGGAGAAATAAAGCGAGCCGATGCCATCAAAAGTGCAATAGCTAATTCGGCAGCGCTTACAATGTTGGATGTCGGAGCATTAACAACCATGATCCCAGCAGCTGTAGCCGCTGGGATATCTACGTTATCAACACCCACACCCGCGCGAGCAATTACCTTCAATCCCTTTGAAGCCGCAATGGCTTCTGCATCCATCTTTGTTGCAGAACGAATCAAGACCGCGTCAGCACCATCTGCAAGAGCAGCCAACAACTGCGCGCGATTTGCACCATCACAATTCTTAACTTCGAAATCAGGCCCAAGGGCTTCTAACGTGGCTGGACTTAACTCTTCGGCTATGAGGACGATCGGTTTAGCCACGGGCAGCGGAACCTTCCTTGTAATCGTCGTTTGTAGCGCTCTTGACCCATGACATCATCTTGCGAAGTTCACGGCCAACAGCCTCGATTGGATGAGTCTCACCCTTTGCGCGAAGCGCCTTAAATTCTGGGGCGCCTGCTTCTTGATCGTTAATGAAGCGCTCTGCAAACTTACCGTTTTGAATATCTGCAAGAACTGCCTTCATATTCTCTTTAACGCTTGGATCGATGACGCGTGGACCAGAAACATAATCGCCATACTCTGCGGTATCTGAAACTGACCAGCGCTGCTTTGCAATTCCACCTTCGTACATCAGATCAACGATCAGCTTCAATTCGTGCAAGCACTCGAAGTAGGCAACTTCTGGCTGGTAGCCCGCTTCAACGAGGGTTTCAAATCCATATTGAACAAGCTGCGATGCTCCGCCACAAAGTACTGACTGCTCTCCGAAGAGATCGGTCTCGCACTCCTCAGTGAATGTGGTCAAGATTCCACCGGCGCGTAATCCGCCGATTGCCTTGGCATAAGAGAGAGTCAATGGCCAAGCGGTACCTGTTGCATCCTGCTCAACTGCGACGAGAACCGGGACTCCACGACCTGCTGAATATTCGCGACGTACTAGGTGGCCAGGTCCCTTAGGTGCAACCATGCAAACATCGATATTGGCTTCTGGCTTAATATAACCGAAGCGGATATTAAATCCGTGGCCAAAGAAAAGAGCGGCACCGGCTTTAAGGTTTGGTTTGATTGAATCATTGTAAATATGGCGCTGTACGTGATCTGGGGCTAGAAGCATGACAACGTCAGCTTCCTTGACTGCATCTGCAACCGAGAGAACGCGAAGACCTTCGGCTTCTGCCTTGGCGCGAGAGGCTGAACCTTCGGCTAAGCCGATGCGAACATCTACTCCGCTATCGCGCAGGGAGAGTGCATGCGCATGACCTTGCGAGCCATAACCAATGACGGCAACTTTCTTTGATTGAATGATCGATAGATCTGCATCTTCGTCGTGATATTGGGTAGCCACTTTAGGGTCTGCCTTTCTTAGTCGTGATCCGGTTGATGTGATATTCCTGGTTTCAATCCGCGCTCCATTGCTACGAGACCGGATTGGACCAATTCTTTGATGCCATAAGGCTCGAGAACTCGCAGCAGCGCTTGAATCTTCTCGCTATTGCCAGTCGCTTCGATGGTGACGGCATCTTGTGCCACATCAACCACCTTGGCGCGAAATAGTTGTACTGTCTCTAACACTTGCGAGCGGGTCTCTGGTGTAGTGCTCACTTTAACGAGGAGAAGTTCACGCTGAACTGAGGCAATGGGATCGAGTTCGATAATGCTCAGGACGTTAATCAGTTTATCGGTCTGTTGAATGACCTGTTCGAGTGCATGACCTTCGACATTGACGACAATCGTCATTCTAGAAACGTTGGGATCCTCGGTGGGACCAACTGCCAGCGAATCAATGTTGTACCCACGACGCGAGAAGAGTGAGGCAACTCGTGCCAAAACTCCAGGGCTGTTCTCGACAAGAACGGAGAGTGTATGTGTGCTCATTTATAACTCCTGTGAATCCCAAATAGGAGCCATCGATTTCGCGATCACGATGTCATCATTTGATGTGCCAGCTGCAACCATCGGCCACACCATCGCATCGCGGTGAACGCTGAAATCAACAACTACTGGTCGGTCATTAATTGCCATCGCTTCATTGATAACGCGATCTACATCTTCCTTGTTTTCACAGCGTAAGCCAACGCAACCCATAGCTTCTGCAAGTTTTGCAAAATCCGGAATTCGCTTGGAATGGAGATCGGTATTGGAATAGCGCTGGTTATAAAACAATGTTTGCCACTGGCGAACCATGCCGAGCGATTCATTATTGATGATCGCGACCTTGATCGGAATATTATTTAAGGCGCAGGTTACTAATTCTTGATTGGTCATCTGGAAGCATCCATCGCCATCAATCGCCCAGACGACGGTATCTGGAGCGCCGACCTTGGCACCCATAGCAGCAGGAACTGCGAATCCCATGGTTCCAAGCCCACCAGAGTTGATCCAGGTACGCGGCTTCTCGTACTGAACAAATTGCGAAGACCACATCTGATGTTGGCCAACTCCAGCAACATATATGGCATCTGGTCCAACAATCTGCCCTAACCTTTGGATTACATACTGCGGGGAGACAGATCCATCGCTTGGCTCATCAAAGCCCAATGGATATTTGTTCCGCCAGCTGTTGCACTGCACCCACCATGCGGTGAGATCAGGCTTCGAGCTCTTGAACTTTACCTGTAGTGCTGGTAGCAGCGCGTTGATAGTTGCCTTGAGATCTCCGACAAGGGCCACATCTACGATGCGATTCTTTCCGATTTCAGCAGGATCAATATCAGCATGAATGATCTTGGCGTTGGGCGCAAAGGAAGAGAGCTTGCCGGTGACGCGATCATCGAAGCGTGCACCTAATGTAATAAGCAGGTCTGCCTTTTGAAGCGCGGTAACAGCCGCCACCGTACCGTGCATCCCCGGCATACCAAGATGTTGTGGGTGGCTATCGGGGAAAGATCCGAGCGCCATAAGGGTCGTAACAACCGGTGCGCCAGTAAGTTCGGCGAGTTTCATGAGTTCGGCTGAAGCGTTTGACTTAATCATTCCGCCGCCAACGTAGAGAACTGGACTCTTGGACTCACCAATGAGCGCTGCTGCGTCACGAACAGACTCAGCCGTGGGTTCCATAATCGGGTTGTAGCCCGGAAGTGAAACTGAGGTTGGCCATTCGTAATCAACCATATTTATTAGAGCATCTTTGGCGACATCCACCAGAACTGCTCCTGGGCGTCCGGTGCCAGCAATGTGAAATGCCTCGGCGATAGCGCGCGGAATATCTCGAGCATCAGTAATCAAGAAATTATGTTTCGTAACCGGCATTGTGATGCCGCGGATATCTGCCTCTTGGAATGCATCTGTTCCGATGGCAGCTGATGCAACTTGGCCAGTGATTGCCACGATTGGTACCGAATCCATTTGTGCATCGGCCAAGGGGGTGACGAGGTTTGTTGCGCCAGGACCAGAGGTGGCGATGCAGACGCCAACACGACCCGTGGCTTGGGCATACCCAGTAGCTGCGTGACCAGCGCCTTGCTCGTGGCGAACCAAGATGTGGCGGATAGAGCTATCAAAGATGGGGTCATAGGCGGGAAGGATCGCGCCGCCAGGAATTCCGAACATGACATCCACTCCGGCGTTCTCGAGGGATTTCACGAGTGACTGCGCTCCGGTGATTTTTGCTGACATATTCATCTCCTTCCTGGGTTTATTAATGGCTCCATGAAATACGAAACCCCCCAGTTTTCACTGAGGGGTAGCGCACCATCTAGTCAGACTAGATCGCGCGCTCTCGAATCACCACTGATGATGTCATGGCGCAATTCTCGCGGTTGCCGTGTGCCAAGTCAATCCCTGTGACGCGTATCTCAAAATATGAGAAACGCGTCTCACTTAAATTATCCGCAGACCGCCCCTTGGGAAGCCGAGCCGACGACCTTTGAATACTTAGCTAGAACTCCGCGACGATATTTATGAGGCACGGGAGAGAAGTGCATGCGGCGCTGCGCCAGAACTTCCTCATCGACCAAGAGATCCAAAGTTCGCTTTGCAATGTCGATGCGAACGAGATCGCCATCATTTATGAATGCAATGGGGCCCCCATCCACAGCTTCTGGTGCGACGTGACCCACACATAATCCAGTGCTACCCCCCGAGAAGCGGCCATCAGTTAAGAGCAAAGTTGATTTTCCAAGACCGGCACCTTTTATCGCACCAGTGATCATCAGCATCTCTCGCATACCGGGTCCGCCCTTAGGGCCTTCATAGCGAATGACAACCACGTCGCCCGCTTTGATGGTGCCATTTTCTAAAGCCACCATTGCAGCCTGCTCGCGTTCAAAGACACGTGCAGGTCCTTCAAAGTAATCGACTCCAACACCTGCGGTCTTACACACCGCACCATCAGTAGCGAGAGTTCCATGCAAGATTGTGATTCCACCACCTGCGGCGAGTGGGTTCTTGATTGAGTGGAGAACTTCTCCATCTGGATCTAAAGGTGTGATGTCGGCGAGATTTTCTGCCATTGTCTTTCCAGTAACAGTTAAGCAATCACCGTGTAGGAAACCTGCATCTAAAAGAGCGCGCAGCACAACCGGGATACCGCCGACGCGATCGATATCTGTCATGACAAATTTACCAAACGGCTTGAGATCCCCAAGCAGTGGAGTGCGCTCGCTAATCCTTTGGAAATCGGCGAGGTCGAGATCAACTTCTGCCTCATTCGCGATGGCCAATAAATGCAGAACCGCATTGGTAGAACCACCGAGCGCCATCACTACAGTGATTGCGTTCTCGAAAGCTTTCTTGGTCAAAATGTCTCTAGTAGTGATTCCCAAACGGATCAACTCGACAACTGCAGCACCCGCTTTTACGGCGTAATCATCGCGGCGGCGATCAACGGCAGGAGGTGATGCCGATCCAGGAAGCGAAAGGCCAAGAGCTTCTCCGACGGCCGCCATTGTGTTAGCGGTGTACATGCCGCCACACGCACCTTCACCTGGACAGATGGCACGTTCAATCTCATCTACTTTTTCTTGGGTAATAAAGCCGCGCGCACATGCACCAACAGCTTCAAAAGCATCAATGATCGTGACATCTTTTCCATCAACCTGGCCAGCAAGAGTTGAGCCTGCATAAACAAAGACGCTAGCTACGTCGATACGCGCAGCTGCCATCATCATGCCCGGTAGAGATTTATCGCATCCGGCAAAGGTAACCATGCCATCAAGACGTTCAGCTTGCATCACCGTTTCTACAGAATCGGCGATTACTTCACGCGAGACAAGCGAGAAATGCATTCCTTCGTGGCCCATTGAAATTCCATCGGAGACCGAGATGGTTCCAAATTGCATAGGAAAACCACCGGCAGCAATCACTCCCTTTTTAGAAGCCTTTGCAAGGCGGTCAAGGGAGAGATTGCAAGGAGTAATTTCATTCCAAGAAGAGGCAATACCAATTTGTGGCTTAACCCAGTCGGCATCTGTCATTCCAACTGCACGTAACATGCCGCGAGCCGGTGCACGCTCCATGCCATCAGTAACCAGACCCGAACGAGGTTTCATAGGGTTCTTTGGTTCACTCATGGTCTTACTCCCATTCTCTTAACCTATTGGCCTAAATGTTTAAGAAGTAGTTCGCGTACCTTTGCTGCATCAGCTTGTCCGCCCGTGGCCTTCATGACGGCGCCAATAAGAGCACCTGCTGCAGGAATATTTCCGCCGCGAATTCGCTCTGCAGTTTCGGGCTGGGAAGCAATAGCAGCTTCGATGGCTGTCATAAGAGCACCATCATCGGAAACCACTTTGAGTCCACGCTGCGCGATGACCGCACTGGGATTTCCTTCGCCAGCGATAACTCCCTCAACAACTTGGCGCGCAAGTTTGTCGGTGAGATCACCAGATTCAATAAGAGCAATTACCTCTGCGACTTGAGCAGAAGTGATCAGCGTCGTTGGATCCACTTCTCTCTCATTAGCAAGGCGTGAAACTTCGCCGAGCCACCATGAGCGAGCACGAGTCGGTTCTGCTCCCAGTGCGATCGTCTCTTCGACAACATCAAGAAGTCCGGCATTAACAAGTGAAGTCATCTCTTTATCCGGAACCGACCAATCGGCTTGCAAACGTGCGCGTCTGGTTGATGGTTTCTCTGGAAGGGTGGAACGCAACTCTTCGATCCACGCACTATCTGGTACGACGGGAACGAGATCTGGTTCTGGGAAGTAGCGATAATCCTCGGCCTGCTCTTTAGAACGCCCAGGACGAGTCTGCCCGCTCTCCTCTAGGAAATGGCGGGTCTCTTGAACTATGCGTTCACCTGATTCGAGACGATTGGATTGGCGGATTACTTCACCGATTACAGCGCGTTCGACCGAACGCAGAGAGTTAACGTTCTTAGTCTCGCTACGAGTTCCAAGTGCTCCAGATCCCATGGGAGCAAGTGACAAATTGACGTCGCAACGCATCGAGCCTTGCTCCATCTTCACATCCGATACGCCAAGTGAGCGCAGAATGTCGCGCAATTCAGTGACGTAAGCGCGGGCAACCTGTGGTGCATATTTGCCAGTGCCGCCAACAATCTTGGTGACAATTTCAACGAGCGGAATACCAGCACGGTTGTAATCGAGCAACGAATAGTCGGCGCCATGGATGCGTCCGGTAGCGCCACCAACGTGCAATGACTTGCCAGTGTCTTCTTCCATATGGACGCGCTCGATCTCGACACGGAACGCCTTGAGCCCTTCATCGGTCTCAATTTCTATATCCAAGTAGCCGTTAACACAGATTGGTTCGTCATATTGCGAGGTCTGAAAGTTCTTGGGCATATCGGGATAAAAGTAATTCTTACGGGCAAAGCGCGAGAAGGGAGCGACAGAACAGTTGAGTGCAAGGCCAATCAAAATCGAACTCTCAATTGCTCGACCGTTTACAACGGGAAGCGCACCTGGCATGCCAAGACAGACCGGACAAGTTTGGGTGTTTGGCGCTCCACCAAATTCAGTGGCACATGAGCAGAACATCTTCGACTTGGTATTGAGTTCAACGTGAACTTCCAGGCCCAGCGTTGGCTCGTACTTTGCAACTGCTTGATCGTAATTAAGAGCCATTAGTTGCCCACCAATACTGGAGCCTTATCGAGGATGGGGGCTCCCCACTTGGATAGAAGCGCAGCTTCGAGCGTGCCACCGACCTGATACATCAAGTCATCGCGCATGGCAGGAGACATGATCTGGAAACCAACTGGAAGTCCATCTTCTGCCGCTAATCCGCAAGGAACGGACATTCCGCCGATGCCAGCCAAATTTACGGGAATTGTCGCAATGTCGTTGAGATACATCGCAAGTGGATCATCGACTTGTTCGCCAATTTTAAAAGCAGTCGTTGGAGCCGTTGGAGAAACAAGCACATCTACCTTTGCGAAAGCTGCATTAAAATCTCGCATGATCAAGGTGCGTACCTTTTGGGCCGAACCATAATATGCATCGTAATAACCAGATGAAAGTGCGTAAGTGCCCAAAATAATGCGTCGCTTTACTTCGGGCCCAAATCCTTCGTGGCGTGTTAACTTCATTACCTCTTCCGCGCTGCGCTCTCCATTGTCGCCAACTCTGATTCCATAACGCATCGAATCAAAGCGGGCTAAGTTAGATGAGCATTCACTCGGTGCGATCAGATAATAAGCAGCGAGTGCATAATCAAAATTTGGGCAGGAAACTTCAACGAGCTCTGCTCCGGCGCTGACAAGAGCGTCGAGAGATTCGTGGAAGCGAGAGAGAACGCCTGATTGGAAACCTTCGCCTTGCAACTCTTTAACTACACCGATCTTCATACCTTTGACATCGAGTTTCTTGGCAGCCTTAACCACCTGAGGTACGGGAGCATTAATCGAAGTGGAATCTCTCTCATCGTGCCCTGCAATAACTTCATGTAACAGTGCAGCATCGAGAACGGTACGAGCGCATGGACCCGCTTGGTCCAAACTTGAAGAGAATGCGATCAACCCGTAACGAGAGACCCCGCCATATGTTGGCTTTACGCCAACCGTTCCAGTAACTGCGGCCGGTTGACGAATCGATCCGCCGGTATCAGATCCAATAGCGAGTGGAGCTTCGAATGCAGCAAGTGCTGCAGCAGAGCCGCCGCCAGAACCGCCAGGAATTCGCGCTAAATCCCAAGGATTGTGCGTTGGCCCATATGCAGAATTTTCTGTTGATGAACCCATTGCAAATTCATCCATGTTCGTCTTGCCGAGAATAACTATTCCAGCCGCCTTCAACTTTGAAACGACGGTGGAGTCATATGGCGGACGCCAACCTTCAAGCATCCTGGAGCCGCAGGTTGTGGGAACTCCTTTTTGTGTAAGGAGATCTTTAAGGGCGAGTGGTACGCCGGCTAATGGAGGCATTTCGGTGCCGCTCTTGCGTTTTGCATCCACTGCTTCCGCCTGTGCGAGCGCACCCTCTTTATCAAGATGCAAGAAAGCGTGAACTGCGCCATCGACCTTTTCGATCTGGGCGTAATGAGCATTGGTGAGCTCAACTGACGTGGTTGTTCCCGCGGCTAGCGCTGCTGCCATTTCGGCGGCGGTCGATCTAATAGTGGTCATTCTTCACCGAGTATCTGAGGGACTTTAAAGCGGCCTTCACTCTGTGCGGGAGCACCAGAGAGCGCTTCTTCTGGGCTCAAACTGGGGCGAACAATATCTTCGCGCACAATATTGTTGACAGGGATGGGATGAGACGTGGGAGGCACATCGCTAGCAGCAACCTCTTGCACGCGAGCGACGGCGCCAAGAATGACATCCATCTCTTTCGCCAAGTGATCGAGTTCGGCATCGTTCATTTCGATACGAGCCAATTTAGCTAGATGTGCAACATCTTCGCGAGATATACCGGACATGGGGGCAACCTTATCTGATTCAGAGAAGGACGAGATCGTCACGATGGACGAGCTCTCGCTCATACTCGGGACCCAACTCCGCAGCCAGTTGCTTGGTGGTCTTGCCTAGCATCGCTGGTATCTCCGAAGAGTCGAATGCCACCAGTCCTCGGGCGACTACTTCACGCGTCGGGGAAAGTAATTCCACAGTATCTCCTGCAATGAAATCCCCCTCAATGCCAATAACGCCAGCAGCGAGCAGTGAAGTACCCCGCTCTTTAATCGCAGTGGTAGCGCCCTTATCGAGAAGTAATTTTCCATGAGGTGTAGATGCGTGCGCGAGCCACAAGAGTCTGGAGGGTTTGCGATCGGTACGCGCATTAAAAATCGTGCCCAAATCCGCCCCGGTAAGAGCTAGCGGCAAATCGGTGAGGGTCGTCAATAACATATTTACTCCGGCACCAGTGGCAATACGAGCCGCTTCAATTTTGGTCACCATTCCGCCGCTACCGACTCCAGATGATCCAACTCCACCGATCTCGATATCTCCTAAACGGCTAACATCGGCAACCGCTGAAATTCGGGTAGCACCAGCATGTGATGGTGGTGCGTCATAAAGTCCATCAACATCGGTAACGAGAACGAGTAAATCCGCGCCGATAAGGTGCGAGACCAGAGCGGCTAACCGATCATTATCACCGAAACGAATTTCAGAGACTCCAACTGAATCATTCTCATTAATAATGGGAACAACGCCCATCTGAATTAAGCGAAAGAGAGTGCGCTGCGCATTTTGATAATGAGAGCGACGAACTACATCATCGATTGTAAGTAGGACTTGGGAGGCAATAATGTGGTGACTATCGAAGGCCTTGTTGTAACTGGCGATGAGGCGACCTTGTCCGACGGAAGCAACTGCCTGCTGTGTAGCCAAATCTTTCGGCCGAACCTTTAAACCAAGTGGGGCGAGTCCAGCGGCAATAGCGCCAGATGAAACGAGGACTACTTCAGCTCCGCGAACGCGTAGTTGCGCCACGACATTTACGAGGGATTCAACGGCGCTCGAATCTAATTCATCTCCGGCACTGCCAGTAAGCGTAGAAGATCCAACTTTAATTACTATCCGCTTTGCGTTCGTAATTACGTGACGTGCCACGAGTCAGCCTTGAATCCTAGGTGACTTTGGATCTGCAGCGCTGTACTCCCATTGCATAGCAATCTCATCTTCGGAGAGTTCATCAACATCATCTTCGATGTATCGACCAGCCCAAGGTGATTCCAGGCGAAGATCTGTTCCACGTGGGCTCGCCAAGAGTTCTGCGCCAGCCTCGATAGATGGTTCCCAATCGAAGATAACAGCTTTATCTCCGGTTCCGATTCGAACTTCAGACTTCGGTCTCGCTCCCTTTTTAAAGAGATCCTTCTCAACACCCAGTGCTGCAAGTCGATCAGCTAAGTAGCCAACTGCTTCAGCATTGCCGAAATCAGTTTGGCGAACAAAGCGCTCTGGCTTATCACCAGTAACAGTGAAGGAACCATCTTCATTTTTTACAACTTTAAAGCCATTGTCATTTATAGCGAGCGGGCGTAACACAATACGAGCTTTGACCGCTTTCGCTTTGATGCGACGCTCCTCTTGAATGATGCGAGCCATTCCATAATTCAGTTCTGTTAAACCTAAGTGAGCGGCGGCAGAAACTTGATATACCTCGTATCCGCGAGCTTCAAAGAGCGGTTGGACCATATCGGCCATCGCTTTGCCATCTGGAAGATCGATTTTATTAAGCGCAATGATGCGAGGGCGTTCAGATAATCCACCGTAATGTGAAAGCTCTTCTTCGATGATGTCGAAGTCGCGGACAGGATCACGATCTGTCTCAAGGGTGCCGCAATCGAGTACATGTACCAGGGCGGCGCAGCGCTCTACGTGGCGCAAGAATTCCAGCCCTAATCCTTTACCCTGTGAAGCGCCAGGAATAAGCCCTGGAACGTCGGCGACGGTAAATCGAGTATCTCCTGCTTGAACTACACCAAGGTTTGGCACCAAGGTTGTAAATGGATAGTCAGCAATTTTTGGACGAGCAGCTGAGATTGAAGCAATGAGAGATGACTTTCCGGCGCTGGGATAACCAATCAAACCGATATCTGCAACGCTCTTGAGTTCAAGAAGCAAGGTGCGCTCTTCACCCTCTTCACCCTTGAGAGCGAAACCTGGGGCGCGACGCTTACGTGAAGCGAGTCCAGCATTACCCAGTCCACCTTTGCCGCCTTGAGCAGCGATGAAGCGAGTCCCAGCGCCAACGAGATCCGCCAAAGTTGTCCCAAGTGCATCTTTAACTACTGTTCCATTCGGAACAGACATAATTAAATCGCCACCCTCGCCACCGTTGCAGTAATCGCCGTAACCTGGACGTCCGTTACCAGCTCTGCGGTGTGGTGAATGATGAAAATCAAGAAGGGTTGTGACGTTGTCATCTACAACCAGAACGATGTCGCCACCGCGACCGCCGTTACCGCCATCGGGACCGCCGAGTGGTACAAATTTTTCACGGTGAATAGAGACGCAACCATCTCCACCGCTGCCTGCAGAAGCGTGCAACGTTACGCGATCAACGAATGTAGCCATCAGCACTCCTCCTTCTTGCTAGAAAAATAAAAGCGGGCCCGCAGTCGCGGACCCGCCAAAGTAATTTTGTGCGAGTTAGGCGACAGGAACGACTACCGGAACGATATTTACTACCTTACGCCCGCGTGCCTTGCCGAATTCAACTGCGCCTGCTGCCAGAGCGAAGAGTGTGTCATCTTTGCCAATGCCAACATTCTTGCCAGGATGGAAAACTGTTCCGCGTTGGCGAACCAAGATCTCGCCACTCTTTACTACCTGTCCACCAAAACGCTTGATGCCCAGGTACTGAGCATTTGAATCGCGACCGTTTCGAGTGGAGGAGACTCCCTTTTTACTTGCCATCTCTTACTCGCCTCCTTAGTTGTTAATCGCGGTAATTTTTACCCGCGTGAGTTGGGAACGGAAACCTGAACGACGGCGATAGCCGGTCTTATTCTTGTAACGAAGGATGTCGATCTTCGGACCCTTGGTCTCTTCGATGATCTCGCCAGTAACCTTGGTGTTAGCCAAGACCTTTGGGTCAGATGTGATCTTTGCGCCATCAACAATAAGAAGAGTTGGAAAATTGACCGATGCGCCTACTTTGGCATCGATGCGATCCACGGTAATCGTGTCGCCAACAGCAACCTTCTCCTGACGGCCGCCAGCTTTAACAATCGCGTACACGGTGATCTCCCTTTAGCTTGTCTTGCATTATTAAACTAGAGCCTCTGATAGGCAGGGGTCTAGGGTACGGATTCGAGGGGGCTGGGGTCAAACTGGCGTAATTACACCGGTACTGACAGCCCTGCGGCGCTTGCGAGGAGCGTGTGCGCCACTTCGGGGCTCTGTAGGTGTTTCCACCTCTTTTTCTGCCACCACAGGTGCTTCTTCAGCGGGTTCGGCCTGCGCCTCATCTTCATCCTCACGAGCAGAAGATGGGACATAACGCTGCTCCATATCCTTCTCGAGCGCTACCTTGCGGACTGGCTCAGAGTGGATGTGGATTCCGCGTCCACCACAAGACTCACATGTGGTTGAGAATGCTTCGATCAGCCCTTGTCCCACGCGCTTACGAGTCATTTGGACGAGGCCAAGTGATGTGACTTCGGCAACCTGGTGCTTGGTGCGATCGCGACCTAAGCACTCCACCAACCGGCGAAGAACTTGGTCACGGTTGGATTCCAGTGCCATATCAATGAAGTCGATAACAATAATTCCGCCCATATCGCGCAAGCGCAATTGGCGAGCAATCTCTTCAGCTGCTTCCAAGTTGTTCTTGGTAACAGTCTCTTCCAGATTTCCACCCTTACCGATGAACTTTCCGGTGTTGACGTCGATAACGATCATCGCTTCGGTGCGATCAATAACGAGTGATCCACCAGAAGGGAGATAGACCTTACGGTCGAAGGCCTTGGCCAGCTGCTCTTCAATGCGATTTTCTGCAAATAGGTCACGCGCGCCGGTCCACTTTTCCATCTTAGAAGTGAGTTCAGGGGCGATATGTCCTAGGTAGTTATTAATCTCGTCCCATGCTTCATCACCTTGCACGATGAGGCGGCGGAAATCTTCATTGAAGATATCGCGGATGACGCGAACGGTGAGATCGGGTTCGCTATAAAGGAGTGATGGAGCAGTTGTTGAAGGATTTTCTGACTTCTCTTGGATGTCATCCCATTGCGACTTGAGGCGAATTACATCGCGCTCTAGCTCTTCTTCGGTTGCTCCTTCTGATGCGGTGCGAACGATCACACCAGCCTCTTCTGGAATCAAATTCTTTAATATTGACTTTAAGCGACTGCGCTCTTGATCGGGGAGGCGACGGCTAATTCCGCTCATAGCTCCACCAGGTACATAAACCAGGTAGCGGCCAGGGAGTGAGATCTGCGAGGTTAAGCGCGCCCCTTTCTGCCCGATTGGATCCTTGGTCACTTGAACCAAGACCGATTGACCAGTCTTAAGAACGTGCTCGATCTTGCGGGTCTGCCCTTCGGCGATACCTGCGGCATCCCAATTCACTTCACCGGCATAGAGAACAGCGTTACGCCCCTTACCAATATCAACAAATGCAGCTTCCATCGATGGGAGCACATTCTGCACGCGGCCTAAGTAAACGTTTCCGACATAGGAAATATTGCTATTTCGATTGACGTAATGCTCGACCATGATCTTGTCTTCAAGTACTGCAATTTGAGTGCGGTCACCAGTCTGGCGAACCAACATTTCGCGATCAACATTTTCACGGCGAGCCAAGAACTCTTGCTCGGTAATGATGGTTCCGCGTCGGCGTGTGAAATCGCGTGGTGCGCGATCATCGCGGTCACGACGGTCACGACTATCACGACTGCGTCCACGATCTCGGTCGCGGTCTTTATCGCGAGTATTGCGAGATGTGCGTTCGGTTCGAGTTGGCGAGCTCTCCCGTGGTGGGCGAACTTTCACAACGGTAACTACGCCATCTTCATCAACGCTCTCGCCAGCTTCGACGCCTTCGCCCTTTGCACGGCGACGACGGCGACGGCGATGCGTCGTTCCATCTGCATTAAGAACTTCATCGCCCTCATCCAGCGCATCTGGATCTAGCGCTTCACCATCTTCGTTCACAGTGCCTTCGACGGCGGAATCATCGGTTGGTCGACGGCGACCACGGCCACCACGGCGACGGCGATGGCGTTGTGCCTGCTCTTCGCTCTCGGCTGGGGTTACTGCCGTCTCAGACTCGCTCTCGCTGGGTGCAGCTTTTGGAGCACGCGCCTTCTTGGCAGGGGCAACCTCAGTAGGTGCCTCTTGAAATAGCGGGACAGGAACAGGTGTAGTCGCCTTTTTAACCTTGGCGGGTGTTACTACCTCAGTTGGAACCTCTGCGACGGCCTTTTTGGCTGATCGTTTGGCTGGTGGCTTACTTTGGCCACTCTCTGGGGCGGGGGTGGAGTCAGCAGATACTTCTACTGGAGCTTCACTCTTGGTCGCTGCGGGTTTAGCCGCGCGCTTACGCGATTTCTTTGGCTCTGGCGCCATAAAACAAATCCTCTTCTAAATAATGCTCTAAAAAACCTGACATAAAAATAAAATCTCGGGATTTCGGGTTTTCGCGGCGGACGATTCGCGCTGAAGTACTGAAATCTTCCCCTAAGTATCGCAGATCAGAGGCCGATCGCCAATTTGACGCTACCGTGAGCGTAGATGAACGTTCTGAAGCAGCCCAAAACCAATCAGAGTGGCAAACATGGAGGAGCCTCCGTATGAGATGAAGGGAAGCGGTACCCCCGTCATAGGCATCAGCCCCATCGACATTCCAATATTTTCAAAGGTCTGGAGTGCAAACCAGGCAATTACTCCCACACATACCAACCTGCCAAAGAGATCATCAGTCCTTTGAGCGATCAAGAACGCGCGCCAGAAGAAGAGGCCGAAGAAGAGAAGCATCAGCCCGCAACCGAGGAACCCCGTCTCTTCGCCGGCAACGGTAAAGATGAAATCGGTTTGCTGCTCGGGCACAAATCTTCCATTGGTTTGCGGCCCATGAAATAAGCCTTTGCCTAAAATTCCACCAGAGCCAATAGTGATACGAGCCTGTCTCAATTGATAACCACTCTGCTGTGGATCTGCGCTTGGATTGACAAATGATTGCAGACGTTTGATCTGGTACTGACTTACAACTCCAGCTTTTACCGCAACAAATCCCCCGAGCACAGCCAGTAGCAGCAGCCCGGCAACCCAGCGAGAGGGTGCACCAGAGACCGCAATCATAAGCACGATCGCAGAACTAATGATTAACGTTGTTCCTAAATCGGGTTGCAACATGATTAACGCAATTGGGATAGATGCAACGCCAAGTGCCTTCATGACATCTTTATCAGTTGGATCTGCACCAATTCCGTTGCGCTCCGCCAAGATCATTGCAATTCCAAGAATGATAGATATCTTCGCTAGCTCGGCAGGTTGAATTTGAAAACCGCCAGGCAGGGCGATCCAAGCCTTCGCACCGTTGACTGTTGAACCGACACCTGGCGTAAGAACTGCCATCAAACCCAGCACACCCAGTATCCAGACGATAGGTGTGTAGGCGCGGAGCAGCCGATAATCAATAAGCGTGGTTGCATAAGCCATCGCCCCACCAATAAGAATATTGATGAAGTGGCGTTTCAAGTAATACTGCGGATCAAGATGCTGCGATGCAAACCAATTCTTTGTAGCGGCCCACACAAGTATCGAACCGAATGCCAGCAATCCAATAGTGGCGAAAGTAAGCCAACGGTCATATCCAGAAACATTTCGCATCATTCGATGTGTTCGAGATTGCGGACGGAAGATTGTCATTGTTTCTTCACCACCGCATTCTTTACATCAATTTTAGGAATTGCCTTTGGCGGTGCGCCAGTCAGAAATATAGCTTTTTTAGGATCCAAAATATTTCCTGTCACTCCAAATAGCGCATCATAAATATCTTTAACTCCAACTGCCGACGTTCCCGCGCCATAGCCGCCCTGACTCACCATCATAACGACAGCGTATTCCGGCTTATTTGAAGGGGCATAGGAAGCGAACCATGATGTCGGATCTTTGGCTGTACCGTTGGAATTTCGGCCTTGGACCTGCCCCGTGCCAGTCTTGCCACTTACCTGAATCGGATAATTGCCAAATACTCCGGCGGCAGTACCTGTGACCGCAACTTGGCGTAGCGCCGCGTGCAAAAAGCTTAGGGTGCTGCTTGATGCTGGAATCTTGCCATTGATCTGAGGCAGGAACTCCTGAACGACTTTTCCATCAGGGTTAACCACGGCGCGCGCGACCTCGGGCTTATAGAGCGTGCCCCCATTGGCCACCGCGGCATACATATCGGTCATCTGAATCGGCGTCATCAGCACATCGCCCTGACCGATGGCAAAGTTGATGGCATCTCCCGCTCGCACAATATAACCATCGGTGCAATCTTCTTTGGCGATAGCAATCAAAAATGGTGTGAGGTCCGAGGGTTTCGCCTTCTTTGTGTAGTTGCAGTAAAAATTCTTATTTGCTTTGTAGTAGGCCAACTTCCAAGTGCGATCTGGCAAACGTCCCGATGCTTCTGAAGGCAGATCGATTCCAGTTGGCTTCCCAACTCCAAAGAGCGAGGCATTCTTGAAGAAGAAATCGTTGGGATTCTGCTTTGGACGTAATCCGCCATCTTTGACCCACTGGTCATAACCGATTTGATACCAGATAGTGTCACAGGAAACTGCAATCGCAGTTTGAAGTGACATGGTCCCTTGCACCTTTGTGTCGTCGTTGTGAAAGGTCTGGTTTCCAAATTTAATGGAGTATGGACAAGCGAAGTTCGAATTCAGGTTATAGCCTGCATGCGAAGCTGCAACAACCGAAAGAGCTTTAAAGGCAGATGCCGGTGCATACGTTCCATCAATCGCCCGCGAAAGTGCAGGGACGCCATCTGCTTCGCTAAAGAGCGCAGTTGCTTGTGCCGTCGTCAAACCTTTTTGCCAAATATTAGGATCGTAAGTTGGATATGAAGCCATGGCAAGTACCGCGCCAGTGTGAACATCCATCACAATCGCCGCGCCGGAATCGCCTCGATAACCTTGGGCGCGTGCACTCATCACAGAACTCGCCAGCGCTTTTTCAGCAACAGCTTGTAGCTTTGCATTGATGTTAGTCACTAAATTATTACCCGCAACCGGTTGTGTTGCCGTTGAGGTGCTTGTGATGTTCTCAGTGCGGTCCACAATGACGGTCTTAATTCCTGGCGTGCCTTGCAAATAACTGTCGTATTGATATTCCAAACCTGTCTTGCCGATAGTTTCATTTTGGTAGTACTTCTTACCGGTATTAAGTAAATCTGCCGATGTCACCGAACCGACATATCCAAGAATATGCGCCACATTTTCTCCGGCAAGAGATGGATAACTTCTAATCGGAACTGGGATTGCAGTTACCCCTGGATAGATATCGGGATTTTCCAAGATCTTGAGAGCCTGCGCTTGCGTAGCCTCTTTGGTGACAGGGATCGGCTGATAAAGCGTTCCATTCCAGCAACCCGCCTTTGGGCCGGATGTAATTTCTCCGCAGAGTCGCGTGCGGACGTAGAGATCGCTGTACTTAATTCCGATCAATGTGGCAACGCGTTTTAAGAGAGCTTGTCCCTTATCTGGCATCTTGGCCAGTGCGCTGCGGTCAACGGTGATAACCATTCCGGGGCGATCCATCACCATAGGTAATCCCGTGTCATCGACGATTGCTCCGCGTACCGCCGGTGTGACGATATCTCGACTGGTGATATTGACTGCTGCATTTTGATACTTCAACCCAGCCGCTACCTGCAGATAAAAGAGTCTGCCCAACATTGCTAGCATCAAAGAAAGCACTAATACTTGAACCACGACCAAGTTGAGCCGAGAGCGCTGACTCATTATCGCTCCCGCGCTGTTAACGAGTATTCGTGTGCTCGTCCAAGAGTTGGCAAGAACATTGGAGTGAAAATAATCGTCCACAAGAGGTTACCTCCGAGGACAGTTGCATCATGTCCAAGTGAGCCATTTTGTTCCCCCAGCAGTGCACCGAAACCGAGGTACGAGACAAGCGCCAGCGTGACTCCCCCAGCGACAACGATGACGAAGGTAACAGGCGAAGCGGTTACATCGGCGATCGAGTCCCGATTAATGGCGAATAGGAAAGCAATTGAGGTCAGGATAAGAGCCCATTGTCCAAAGGGAGCATTTGAGCTCGGCGAGAGATCTAAAACCATGCCCGCTAAAAAGCCGGTTACGAGCGCTCCATTGTGATCCTCAAATGCAATCAGTGAAATCGCAATCGCAAGGTACAAAGAAAAACCTGAAATAGGAAAGTGGATAAGAGAGACGGCAGACTCTTGAACCACAAAGAGCGTGAAAAAGAAACTGAGTGTGTAAATAATTCGAACTGGGCTCATCTACTTCTTCTTCGTGGGACTTGCTGATGGTGTTGGCGAAAGTACTGGAACAGGAGCTGGGGTTACATAAACGGTCACTGTTGGATTTGGCGTGGGAAGAAGTGGTCTGCTTGGCGCGGATGTAGGAGCGCTCAGGATCACCGAGACAATGCCCAAATCATTGAGGTTTGCATATGAATTGACCGTCGCCGTTTGAGTGAGTGAAGCTGCAGAATTATCTACGCCGACGACAACCCCAACTGGTACTCCTGGAACAAATGGTCTATTTCCTTCTGACCCGTTAGTCAACAGGATGTCGCCTGTCTTGATAGTGCCGGAGGGATCGAGCAAGACGAGTGAGTATTCAGTTGAACCCAATCCAGAGAGAACACCAACGCTCTGACTGCGCGCAATGCGAACTCCAACTTTGAAACTTGGATCGCTCAGCAAGAGAACTATTGATGTTGAACTTGTTGTGGATTTAACAACTCCAACAAGACCATTCTGAGATATCACGGTCATGTCAGATCTAATCCCACTTGAGCTTCCCGCATCAATGGTGATGGTCTGGGAAAAGCTAGATGCAGAGCCACGTGCAATAACGCGGGCTGCAGCGACTTTATAATTTCCACGTCCAGCTAAATCTAGGACTGCTTTAAGTTGTGCGAGTTGACCTTTGGTATCTGATTTCTCTGCGAGTTGGCTCTTAAGCAACTTGTTAGTAGCGAGCGCCTGCTTGAGTTCAGCATTTGTCTTGCCAAAATTCTTTACATCTCCGAAGAACCTACCAACCGGAGAAAAAATGGTGGAAAAGGTTCTCTGTACTGGCGAGAGAATTGTCTGCGTAACGGACCGTGAACCCTTGGTAAGGCTTACCCCACGCAGATCGAGGGTGATAAAGAAGAGAGCTGTGACTAATAAAATGACGAGCAGTAACCGGGATCGATTACCGCCGCCTCGTGCCACAGATCTCCTTCAAAGAATGGTTGCTACGAACTAACGACGTGGCTCAGAGATCAAGACCTTTTCCAGGGCCTCAAACTCTTCAACGCACTTTCCAGAACCTTCGGCAACTGCTTGGAGTGGACGATCACAAATGTGAACCGGCATTCCAGTCTCGTGGCGCAAGCGCTCATCGAGTCCACGCAGTAGCGCTCCTCCACCTGTAAGTACGATTCCACGATCCATCAGATCGCTAGCCAACTCAGGCGGAGTCTTATCTAGCGTGCTCTTTACGGCGTTAATAATCTGATTCACTGGTTCTTCCAGAGCTTTGCGGATCTCTTCAGCAGATACAAAGATCGTCTTCGGAAGGCCTGTGGCAAGGTCGCGACCGCGAATTTCTGCATCGAGTTCGCCTGGCAACTTATAGGCAGATCCGATGGCCATCTTGATCTCTTCAGCGGTGCGCTCACCGAGAAGAAGTGAATACTCACGTTTTACATAATCGATGATCGCTTGATCGAGTTCGTCTCCACCAATTCGAATCGAGAGAGCTGTAACAATTCCACCCAGCGAGATGACAGCGACTTCAGTTGTGCCACCACCAATATCAACAACCATGTTTCCTGTTGGTTCATGGATGGGCAGACCTGCACCAATCGCGGCAGCCATTGGCTCTTCAATGATGTAAACCTTGCGGGCACCGGCTGCATAACCGGCATCTTTAACCGCGCGCTGTTCCACGCCGGTAATTCCAGATGGGACGCAGACCACGATGCGTGGCTTCGCCAGGTAGCGACGACGATGCACCTTTTGAATGAAGTAGCGGAGCATCCGCTCGGTGGTATCGAAGTCAGCAATCACACCATCTTTAAGAGGACGGATGGCCACTATATTTCCTGGAGTACGACCAATCATCCGCTTTGCTTCAATTCCGACGGCAAGAATCGCACCAGTGTCTTGATTCACGGCGACCACGCTTGGCTCGTTGAGAACAATTCCACGTCCGCGGACATAGACCAACGTATTAGCAGTACCTAGATCGACCGCCATATCGCGACCAATAAAGGACATACGGCTCGGCTTTTGTTTGCTCACAAGAGACCTTTCTTAGAGTTCAGGGAAGAAGATAGAAATTTCACGATCTGCTGACTCAACAGAGTCAGAACCGTGCACAATGTTCTGTACAACTTTGGTGCCTTGATCGCGAGCTAAATCTCCGCGAATTGTTCCAGGTTCAGCCGTTGTTGGATCCGTAGCGCCAGCAAGTTTGCGAAATCCTTCGATCACGCGATTGCCTTCTGCGACGATTGCGACGATTGGACCGGACAACATAAATTCCACGAGCGGTTCAAAGAAGGGCTTGCCTTCATGTTCTGCATAATGGCGGACGAGGAGTGAGCGATCAGCGTTCATCATCTTTAGCGCTGCAATCGAGTAACCCTTGCTTTCGATGCGAGACACAACTTCGCCGACCAGATTGCGCTTCACGCCATCGGGTTTGACCAAGATCAGGGTTCTTTCCATGGGGGAAGTGTATTAGGTACTTCTCAGAGGAAAGAATTGAGGCGATTTTGGGGGAAATTTACTCTGCAGGAGGGTTGGCCAGCAGGGAGGCCCTGACCGCCTCACCCTTGCGGCCTATGAGAAAGGCGCTCACCCAAAGCCCAGCAAAGAGAAACCCTAAGAAATACATTGCTGGGACAACTGCTCCATATGCAATAAGGCAGAGCTGCCAGACCGTCCCTAAATACCAACCGGTCATTTTTTTCATGGCTCCCGCCGTCAATAAAATTACTAGAGCCAGGGTCGCTCCCAGCGACAGGGCTAACGCTCCATGCTTATTCATGGCAATCAAGAGCGCAAAATCCATGACTAAGAACTCCATCGCGAGAACAGCCGCACCTAAAACTCTCATTCGTCGTATCCAGCGATCGAACGAACGATCGCACGCGTCTCCCCGGCTGTCACAACTGAACCCGTTACGACGACCGCAGAAATGCCTTCGCTCACCTGATTGATGAGGGTGCATTGCTCCATTGCATATGTAATGGCTGTGCGCAGGTTGCCCTCTTTAAAAGTTCGTTCCGGCCCGAAGACTCCGACTGCTAACTCAAATAGAGCATCCACTGGTAGCGCGCGATCAGATGAACTCTGCGTCACCACAAGGCGATCAATCACGGGCTCCAACTCTTTAAGCACCCCAAGAACATCTTTATCGCCCAGAATGGCGAGAACGCCAAAGACTGATTCAAAATCGAATTCGTTGGCAAGAGTTTGCGCAAGCGCATGAGCGCCATGTGGATTGTGTGCAGCATCGACGATCAAGGTTGGATCGCGATAGATGACTTCTAGCCTGCCGGGTGAATCAACGTTGGCAAATGCCTTTCGAACAACTTCATCGTCGAGTTTTACACCCGCAAATGCTTCGACCGCCGCTAACGCGACAGCAGCATTAGTAGATTGATGAGCTCCGTATAAAGGGATAAAGATATCTTCGTAGAGACCAAAGACGCCATTGACCGAAACCAACTGACCACCGACAGCGAGGTCGCGCTTTGCCACAGAAAATTCCAAACCTTCGCGATATGGAATTGCGGCTCGTTCAATAACGCGCGCAGTCAGTATGGTAGCTACCTCTGGTGGTTGGGCAGCGAGAACCACGTGCGAACCTGCCTTGATTATTCCTGACTTAGTTAGCGCGATCTCCTCGATCGTGTTTCCTAAATACTCCTGATGATCAAGACCAATGGGAGTGATTACCGAGACCTGGCTCTGAACGACATTAGTGGCATCCCACTCCCCGCCCATACCGGTTTCGATAACAGCAACATCCACTGGAAATTCCGCGAAGGCTACAAAGGCCAGTGCAGTCATCGCTTCGAAGAACGACACTGGGTGGGGCTGGCGGCTATCGATCAAATCAAAATAAAGGGCGACATCGTTATATGTCGCAATCATCCCCTCCGGAGGAATAGGTAGGCCATTAATTGATATGCGCTCTAGGAAACTTTCGAGATGTGGGCTTGTAAAGCGACCGGTGCGGTATCCCAATTCACGGAGCAGTACATCGATCATGCGCGAAGTAGTGGTTTTACCGTTCGTTCCAGCGATATGAATCGTCGGATAAGAAAGCTGAGGACTACCCAGGGCATCGCAGAGGGCGGCAATGCGATCGAGCGAAGGCTCGATACGGGTCTCGGGCCAACGCTTTAAAAGAGCGTCGTAAATCAGATCGAGAGCTTGTAGATCATCTGCCGCGGTCATGTGACTCTATTCAATAGGTAACGCAGCAAGCGCTGCTTCAATACGTACGATATCTGTCGATGTTACTTCTAAGCGTTCTCGAATTTCGGTGACAACTTCAAGAGGTGCCTTCGCCATAAATCCTTCGTTTTCCAGCTTTACCTTAGCCGTTGCCAAGTCTTTCGTGGCTGTCGCAAGATCCTTGGTGAGGCGAGCACGCTCAGCTTTAATATCGATCGCTCCCGTTAAATCAAATTCAACGATGACAGAACCCAATTCGATCTTGGCACTAAAAGGGCCATCTCCGCGATCTGCACGAACAATGAATCGAATCGCATCTTCGTACGCAGAAAGTTCCCCAAGCCCGGTGAACTTCGCAACGATTTTGGCAGATGTTTTGATGCCCTGATCATTTCTGAAACGGCGAATCTCTGTAATGACTTCCTGAATCTCTTTTACCGCATTAAGTGAGGCAGCACTTGTTTGAGTTGTGTTTGCTTTTGGCCATTCGGCAATTACGAGTGATTCGCCGCCTGACAGGTTGCACCAAATCTCTTCGGAGATAAATGGCATTACTGGATGCAAAAGGCGCATGAGTTGATCGAGCACGTGACCCAAGACGCGAGCTGTCTTTGCAGAGCCATCGCCTGCAAAAGTTGCTTTAGTAAGTTCGAGATACCAATCGCAGAGATCATCCCAAGCAAAGTGATAGAGAAGTTCAAGCGCCTTAGCAAATTCAAATTTTTCGAGCAAGGCATCAACTTCGGTGATGGTTTCATTGAGGCGAGTGAGAATCCATTGATCGATGAGATTGAGGGAATCAAATGCTGGAAGCTCTCCGTCGGTATGAGCACCATTCATTGTTGCGAAGCGAGTTGCGTTCCACAGTTTGGTTGCAAAATTACGAGAGCCGGCGATCCACTCTTCGGCAAGCGCTTGGTCGGTACCTGGGTTTGCCATGCGCGCCAAGGTAAAGCGAACTGCATCAGAGCCATATTTATCCATGAATTCGATGGGATCAATGCCGTTGCCACGACTCTTGGACATCTTCTTTCCGAATTTGTCTCGTACTAAGCCGTGCAGTGCAATAGTGTGAAATGGTTGGACGCCATCCATCGCATATAAGCCCAGCATCATCATGCGTGCGACCCAGAAGAATAAAATGTCATAACCAGTGACAAGCACTGATGTGGGATAAAACTTCTTCAGATCCGCGCTCTCTTCGGGCCAGCCCAGCGTAGAGAATGGCCAGAGCCCAGAAGAGAACCACGTATCTAAGACATCTGGATCTTGCGTATAGCCGGCAGGTGGCTCTTCGCCAGGGCCACAGACAACAACTTCATCGTTAGGGCCGTAGTAAACCGGAATGCGGTGGCCCCACCAGAGTTGGCGGGATATGCACCAGTCGTGCATGCCATCTACCCAATCGAAGTAACGCGGAGAAAGTTCATCTGGTTCGATCTTGACTCGGCCATCACGCACTGCATCGCCCGCGGCTTTTGCGAGTGGTCCAACTTTTACAAACCATTGTTTAGATAAAAGTGGTTCAACGATTGTGTCGCAACGACTGCAATGCCCAACAGAGTGCAGGTATGGGCGTTTCTCTGCAACGATGCGACCTTGTTTGCGCAATTCCGCAACGACGGCGACGCGAGCAACAAAGCGATCCATTCCATCAAATTCTGTATTAGAACCTTCCATTACCGCATGCGTGTTCATAATGATCGGCATTTCGATGCCATGGCGAGTAGCCATTTCAAAGTCATTTGGATCATGAGCGCCAGTAACTTTTACAGCACCCGTTCCGAAATCTGGATCAACTAGCTCATCAGCAATGATTGGAATCCAACGATTAGCTAACGGCAACAAAACTTTCTTGCCGACAAGGTGCGCATAACGCGGGTCATCTGGGTGCACCGCAACAGCGCCGTCACCGAGCATCGTTTCTGGCCGGGTAGTTGCAACCGTAATCTGCAGATCATCATCGCCGTAACGAACCGAAACGAATTCGCCTTCGATATCTGAATGCTCTACTTCGATATCGGAGAGCGCCGTCATGCAACGTGGACACCAGTTAATTATTCTTTCGGCACGGTAAATCAGTCCATCATCATAAAGTCGCTTAAAGATCGTGCGGACTGCGAGAGATAAACCTGGGTCCATCGTGAATCGTTCGCGAGACCAGTCAACGCTGGCACCCAAGCGTTGGATCTGATCGAGGATTAATCCGCCAGATTCGTTCTTCCATTCCCAAACTTTTTCAACAAACTTTTCGCGTCCCAAGTCGTGGCGAGAGATCCCTTGCGCAGCCAACTGCTTCTCGACGAGATTTTGTGTGGCGATTCCTGCGTGATCCATTCCGGGAAGCCAGAGCGCTTCAAAGCCCTTCATCCGTTTCATACGGATCAATATGTCTTGCAAAGTGAGATCAAGCGCGTGACCGATATGCAGTGAACCAGTTACGTTAGGAGGCGGAATAACGATTGTGAAAGGCGGCTTTTCGGAGTTGGCATCTGCCTTGAAATATTCGGCAACTAGCCACTTCTCGTAGAGACCAGGCTCTATCTCGGCAGGAGTAAAATTCGCTGCAAGTTCCGGGCGCTCGTTCATAAGGAGGGAGTCTAGATTAAGTTAAGCGCTCTTCTCTTCAGTGCGCTTTTCGCCCTTAACCGCTCGCTTTGGCCCTGTGCCGCGGTTGATATAGGTAGGAAGAGATTCTTTGAGCACGACTTCTGGGGTAATAACGACTCGTTCTACCTCTTTGAGGGATGGAACTTCATACATGACGCCCAAGAGAGTTTCCTCCATGATGGCGCGCAAGCCACGAGCTCCGGTGCCGCGCTTGATTGCAAGATCTGCCACAACCTCAAGAGCTTCGGAGGTGAATTCGAGTTCGACCCCATCGATATCAAAGAGGCGTTGGTATTGCTTGATCAAGGCGTTCTTTGGCTCGGTCAAAATCTGCATGAGCGCTGGGCGATCGAGTTTTTCGACACTCGTAAGAATCGGTAAACGCCCGATGAATTCTGGAATCATTCCAAACTTGAGTAGATCTTCTGGCATTACTTCCCCGAAGATATCTATCTGATCGATATCAGCTTGAGTCTGCAGGGTCGCATTGAAGCCGACACCAGCCTTGCCCTTGCGACCTTCGATGATCTTTTCTAAGCCAGCGAAAGCACCACCGACGATAAAGAGAATATTGGTTGTATCAATCTGTAGAAATTCTTGATGTGGGTGCTTGCGTCCACCCTGAGGTGGAACCGATGCAGTGGTGCCTTCGAGAATCTTGAGCAAGGCTTGTTGGACACCTTCACCAGATACGTCACGAGTGATCGATGGGTTCTCTGACTTGCGAGCGACCTTGTCGATTTCATCAATATAGATGATTCCGGTTTCGGCTTTCTTTACATCGAAATCGGCGGCTTGAATAAGTTTGAGAAGAATGTTTTCAACATCTTCGCCAACATAGCCAGCTTCGGTCAGCGCAGTGGCATCGGCAATTGCAAAAGGAACGTTGAGCATGCGTGCCAGAGTTTGGGCGAGCAGAGTCTTGCCGCAGCCAGTTGGACCTAGAATCAGGATGTTGGACTTTGCCAGTTCGACAGCATCTTCGCGATTTCCGAGATCAGACTGGACTCGCTTGTAATGATTGTAGACAGCAACAGAGAGTGATTTCTTGGCACGATCTTGACCGACTACATATTGGTCTAAAAAGGAGTAAATCTCTTGTGGCTTTGGAACTTCGGTCAAACCGAGCTGTGATGTCTCGTTGAGTTCTTCGACAATGATCTCGTTGCAAAGGTCGATACATTCATCGCAGATGTAAACGCCAGGTCCAGCGATCAGCTTCTTAACTTGCTTCTGCGTCTTTCCACAGAAGGAACATTTAAGGAGGTCGCCGGTTTCGCCAATTCGCGTGGTCATGGGTAAAGGATAAATGGAAATGCAAAAGGCTGGGTGGTTTTTTCCACCCAGCCTGTTCGCTTATAGAAGAATCAAGTTATGGCTTGATTGCCTTACGGCTTGCAAGAACCTGATCGATGATGCCGTAGGCAACTGCCTCTTCGGCGGTGAGAATCTTGTCGCGCTCGATATCTTTGGAGACTTCTTCAACGGTCTTCTTGGAATCTTTAGCGAGCATCTTCTCGAGAAGCGAGCGCATACGCATGATCTCTGCAGCCTGGATCTCGATATCCGAACCTTGTCCGCCACCCTCTGAATAAGGCTGGTGAATCAAAATACGTGCATTTTCCAGCGCCATGCGCTTGCCCTTTGCGCCACCAGCCAAAAGGACAGCTGCAGCAGAAGCTGCTTGTCCGAGGCAGATGGTCATAACATCG
>CAIUIT010000070.1 GCA_903899375.1 uncultured Actinomycetes bacterium | reverse complement strand
CAATCGCCCCGAAAATGGTGTGATGCCAGATCAAGAGAACTTGGATTCACTCTTTGACGTTATTTTTAAGACAATCCCTGCTCCGGTTTATCACGAGAACGCGCCTTTACAGGCCCACGTAACAAACCTGGACTCCTCTCCATACCTTGGTCGTCTTGCACTCTGCCGTATCCGCGAAGGCGTGATCAAAAAGGGCGAGATGGTTATGTGGATGAAGAACGATGGCACTAGTGAGAAAGTGAAAATCGCCGAGCTATTGATCACTAATGGTCTAGAGCGCGTATCAGCGCTCGAAGCTGGCCCGGGAGATATCGTCGCTATTGCTGGTATCGAAACAATTACTTTGGGTGAAACTCTGGCCGATCTTGAGAAGCCACATGCTCTGCCTTTGATCATTGTTGATGAGCCATCTATTTCGATGACTATCGGTATCAACACATCACCGCTTGCCGGACAAGAAGGAAAACTTCTTACCGCGCGCCAGGTGAAGAACCGTCTTGATGCAGAGCTCGTAGGTAACGTTTCACTTCGCGTTTTAAATACCGACCGTCCAGATACCTGGGAAGTTCAGGGTCGCGGAGAACTACAACTCGCCGTCCTTGTTGAAATCATGCGCCGCGAAGGTTTCGAATTGACTGTCGGAAAGCCACAAGTGGTTGTCAAGATGGTCGACGGAAAGCTGCAAGAGCCAATGGAACGCCTGACAGTTGATATCCCTGAGGTATACCTCGGCGTGGCCACTCAACTTATGGCGCTTCGTAAGGGTCGTATGGAGCAGATGGTCAACCACGGAACAGGTTGGATCCGCATGGATTACAAGGTTCCATCACGTGGTCTCATCGGATTTAGAACTGAGTTCCTGACTGAAACTCGCGGAACTGGCCTCATTCACCACGTCTTCGATGGTTATGAGAACTGGCATGGCGAAATTCGCACCCGTTTGAGCGGTTCACTGGTCGCCGATCGCCGCGGAATCGTCACGGCTTATGCTGTTGACGGTGTCCAAGAGCGCGGAGTCATCTTCCTTGAAGTTGGAACCGAAGTCTACGAAGGCATGATCGCCGGCGAGAATTCCCGCACAGAAGATATGGATGTCAACATCGTTCGTGAGAAGAAGTTGACCAACATGCGTTCTTCTGGCGCTGATGATGCCAACCGCATTGTTCCTCCACGTTTGCTCAACCTAGAGCAAGCTCTGGAATTCTGTCGCGAAGATGAGTGCATTGAGGTAACCCCTAAGCACGTTCGAATTCGCAAGACGGTCCTTGACCAGAACGAGCGAGCACGTAGCGTCGGGCGCAATAAGAAGGTTAACCTGAACGCGGAATAAGCATCGCGATGTCAGCGCTATCGGGTTAGATAGTGGCATGGCAAAGGAAGTTAGTAAGTTGAGGTTGGTTCGGCGCATATCGCCCGAGCCAACCTTTACTTTTTCCCCAGCCCAGCGTCAGGTGATCGACCATCGCGGGTCTGCGCTCGCCGTCTTTGGGGGACCGGGCACCGGTAAGACCACCACGCTCATCGAATCTGTGATTTCGCGTGTACGTGCTGGGGTCGATCCCAATTCAATATTAATTATCACCTATGGCCGCGAACGAGCATCCGAACTACGCGATGCGATCGCCTTGCGCGCCGGGTCGACATCCTTCGAACCTTTGGCCCGTACCTTCCACTCACTGGCCTTCTCGATCCTCAACGAAAAGCTGGGGCAAGATAACTCGCGCTATGTATTGATCTCTGGCGCCGAGCAAGATGCCGTTATCCAACAGATGCTTACCAATCCATTGGTATCAATCCCGTGGGATAATGAGTTATCCGAAGCAGTCAAGACTCGCGGATTTGTGCGCGAGGTCCGTGACCTCATCTTGCGTGCCACCGAGTTAGGGCTCGATGCTAAGACGCTGCAAGCTCGCGGTCTTTTGCTCAACGAGAAGTACTGGGATGGAGTTGCGCGCTTCTGGGCTTCATACTTTGGTGCTAACGAATTGCAGAGCGCAACTGTCGGTGAACGCTTGGTTCGTATCGACCCCAGCGCAATTATCAATGAGGCAATTCACCTCTTGCAGGCAGATTCCGTCCGGCTCGCTCACTTCCGCAAACGCTTCACCACGGTGATCGTCGATGAATTCCAAGAGAGCGATGCAGCGCAGCGTAAGTTGCTACAACTTCTTGCCCCCGAAGATCTTCTTGTATTCGCCGACGCCGACTCTGCTATCGGACGATTCCGTGGAGCAGATCCCGATAGCGTCCTTCGTTTTCTTACTGACTTTATACCGCAGCAGATCCATCTCGAGCAGGATTTCCGCTCTGTCCCCGAGATAAGTAATTTGATCTCCAAAGTTGGGGCAGAGTTT
>CAIUIT010000069.1 GCA_903899375.1 uncultured Actinomycetes bacterium | reverse complement strand
TAGGACGAACTATTCTCTTATCTGATTTCAAGCCAGACATCATTCTTTCGATCGCCAGAGGCGGTTTCTTCCTGGGAGCTGGACTCGGTTATGCCATTGATGTGAAGAACTCGTTCACTCTCAGCGTTGAGTTCTACACCGGTATAGATGAGCGCCTGCCGATGCCAATCGTTCTGCCCCCAGTTCCAAACCGAGTAGACCTGACAGGAGCCAAAGTTTTGGTTGCAGATGATGTCGCCGATACCGGTGAAACCTTAAAACTCGTTAAAGAATTCTTAGAAGGATATGTAGCGGAAGTTCGCTTTGCCGTTCTTTATGAGAAGGCCACCACGGTTGTTAAGCCGGATTATGCCTGGCGCCACACTGATAAGTGGATCGAATTTCCTTGGTCAGTCCAAGGTAAAGTAGAGGTATGAAAACTTCCCTTAGAACGCTTGCGCTCTCATTGACTCTTGTTGCATCTTCTTTTGTTGCGCTTACTCCTGTACACGCCACCACAATTTCGTATTACAACGAGTGCGGTTTAGCAGAAGTAGTAAAGCCAAAGTCCGTTACTCAATTTTGTGCTGACGGAGGAGCTGGTGTCACCAATATTAAATGGTCCACGTGGGGTAGTAGTTCGGCAAAGGGAACCGGAACTTATTACATCAATGGATGTGATCCTGATTGTGCCGATGGGAAAATTTCATATTCAAAGGTCAACGTATCTCTCTCCGGACTAGCTAAGACGCACGGCAAGAATTATTTGATGAAGGTTACTGTCACGCCGCTTGCGGGTAAGAAGTTTGTATGGCCACCATCCATGAAACCAGTACCAACTCAAGTCACATGGGTCACGGATTATTGGCAGGGCTAGCCCTCAATACATTAAGTACATTTCGCAAAAACCAATGTGATGCGCCTCTTTGAGGGCTAGCCCCAGGTTTCAGGCGATACATATTCCCACTGCGGTAGCAGTATTGCGCTGTCTAGAAAAGAGGCGCGATGTTTCAGGTAAGAATTCACGGACGCGGTGGTCAAGGCGTGGTTACCGCAGCCGAACTATTAGCAGTCGCTGTATTTGAAGGCGGCAAACATGCACAGGCTTTTCCTAGTTTTGGATCAGAGCGAACAGGTGCACCAGTCGTTGCATACTGCCGTATCTCTGAACACGAAATTCGTGCACGCGAACCCATCATGGAACCAGATGTATTGATCATTCAAGACGCGAGTTTGATTAAGCAGATCGATGTATTTGCAGGCCTTAAGCCACATGGCTTTGTCATCATCAACTCCATGGAGACCGCTGAAGAGTTGCACTTGGATGAGAAGATCAAAGTACCCCACACCTTGGCAATCTTGCCCGCCACGGAAATAGCAATGACACACCTCGGACGCCCAGTTCCAAACGCAGTACTTCTCGGCGCCTTTAGTGCTCTCACCAAGGTTGTGCCATTAGAGGCTGTTACCAAAGCAATCACAGAAAAATTCAAGCCAAAGATTGCTGCCGGCAACGTCGCTGCAGCTACAGCGGCTTACGAACATGTCATGAATCAGGTGGCCACACATGCTTAGACAAGTAGAAGGATCCAAAGCAGTAGCTGACGCGGTTGCTGCCTGCGCACCAGAAGTTATCTGCGCTTATCCAATCAGCCCACAGACCCACATCGTTGAGGGACTCAGCCAACTCGTTAAATCAGGTGAGCTTAAGAATTGTGAGTTCATCAACGTCGAGTCGGAGTTCGCTGCGATGTCAGTCGCCATCGGTTCAAGCGCTACGGGTGCTCGTACCTACACCGCCACCGCCAG
>CAIUIT010000068.1 GCA_903899375.1 uncultured Actinomycetes bacterium | reverse complement strand
GCTGGAACATATTCGCGCACGCGCTCTAATTGTCCTGCCGAGATAAGTGGACCCATCTCTGCGGTTTCGAGTTCTGGAGATTCGACGCGGAACTTCTTTACAGCAACTTCGAACTTCTCCATAAATGAATCGAGAGCGGAACGTTGAACGAGGATGCGCGAGCGAGAACAGCAATCTTGTCCAGCATTATCAAAGACCGCACCTGGTGCGCCTGCAGCAGCTCTTTCGATATCGGCATCGGCGAAGATGACGTTGGCGCTCTTGCCGCCGAGTTCAAGAGTCAGACGCTTTACCTGATCGGCGCAACCACGCATGATTCCTTTACCGACCGTAGTGGAACCGGTGAAGACGATCTTGCGAACAAGTGGGTTGGTTACGAAACGTTCGCCAACGATGCTTCCCTTGCCCGGAATTACGTTGAAGACTCCCTCTGGAATACCTGCAACGAGTGCTAGTTCCCCGAGTCGGATAGCGGTGAGGGGGGTGAGCTCGGCTGGCTTGAGAACGACGGTGTTACCGGCCGCTAGCGCAGGAGCAAAGCCCCAACCAGCGATAGGCATAGGAAAGTTCCACGGGACGATGATTCCGATAACTCCCAGCGGCTCTTTAAAAGTGATGTCGATTCCATTGGGGACAGGAATCTGACGACCGAAGAGGCGCTCAGGAGCAGCGCTGTAATAGTTAAGACAGTCGCGCACATTGCCGGCTTCCCAGCGGGCATTGCCGATGGTGTGGCCAGAGTTTAGGACTTCCAGTTGAGCCAACTCTTCTAGATGCTCATCGACGACGCGAGCAAAGTTACGAAGCAACTTAGCTCTATCGCCTGGATTAACGAGGCGCCAGGTTTCAAAGGCCTTATTGGCTTTAGCGATAGTTGCATCGGTGGTCGCAAGATCAGCGAGGGCAACATCCTTGACGGCAGTCGCGGTGGCAGGGTTAATAACGGTATATGTGCTCATAATAAATAACTACCTTACATTCTTTCGAAGTTGCGGAAACGCTCCCAGTCGGTGACTGCGCGGCTATAGGCATCTAATTCGGTATCTGCCATATGGGTGTAATGCTTTTGGACATCGATTCCAAAGGTCTTGGCAATCCATTCGCTATTGGCGAAGAGGTCACGAGCTTCATGGAGTGATGTTGGAACGCGAGAAGTTTCGAGGGCATAAGCATTGCCTTGGAAGATAGGTTCGAGTTCGAGTTCATTTTCAATTCCATCTATACCAGCGGCGATCATGCCAGCGACGGCGAGATATTGATTGGCATCTCCACCCGGAACACGGTTCTCGATGCGCAAGGAATGACCTTGTCCAACTAGACGCAAAGCGCAAGTGCGGTTATCGCGACCCCACTTGAGAGCGGTTGGAGCGAAGGTGCCGTATTGGAAGCGCTTGTAAGAATTGATATTTGGTGCAAAGAAGAGGCTGAGCTCGCGCATATGGGCTTGAATTCCTGCCAAGTAGTGGCGACCAAGCTTTGACATGCCATCGCCGGCATCTCCAGCAAGAACCGCAGAATCATCTTTGCCACGGAATGAAAGGTGGATATGGCATGAACTTCCTTCGCGCTCATTGAACTTAGCCATGAAGGTGAGCGAGCAGCCTTGTTGCGCTGCAATCTCTTTGGCGCCCATCTTGTAGATGGAGTGGTTGTCGCAGGTGCTCAATGCATCTTCGTAGCGGAAGGCAATCTCGTGCTGTCCAAGGTTGCACTCACCCTTAGCTGATTCAACGATCAACCCAGCACCATCCATATTTAGACGAATTGCACGGAGCAACTTTTCGACGCGGCCGGTGCCGATGAGGGAGTAATCAATGTTGTATTGGTTGGAAGGGATGAGGTCCTTGTAACCCTTGTTCCAGGCCTCTTCAAAGGTGTCATTGAAGACGATGAATTCCAGTTCAGTCCCGCAGAGCGCCATCATTCCGGCAGCATCGAGGCGAGCCAACTGATTTTTCAAGATAGTGCGGGGCGAGACAGAGACCCCATCCTTGTGGTGGTCGACGAAGTCGGCGATCACAAAGGCGGTGCCATCGTGCCAAGGGAGATAGCGCAAGGTGTCGAAATCAGGGTGGAGACCCATATCGGCGTATCCCGTATCCCAGGACGAAACGTCGTAGCCCTGAACGGTGTTCATATCTACATCTACTGCCAGCAGGTAGTTACACCCCTCGGTGCCATTCTTAATGGTGTCAGCAACGAAGAAGGGCGCGTGAATCCGCTTGCCCTGCAATCTGCCCTGCATGTCTGTCGCACCGACCACGACGGTGTCGATTTTGCCACTTGCTACATCTGCTTTTAACTGTTCCAGGGAGAGAGACACTTGTTATTCCTCCGATAGTTAAGTGCTGGGAATTGAACATATACAGGTTACTCGTGCAGGTCAGCACGCACAATGACCATTTTGGGAGCGAAAATTCATTATGAAACCCCTTCCGCATCCTTCCAAAGCCACACTTTTTGAGGCAGACTTTCGCCAACTTCTAGAAGGGTGGAATGACAAAGATGTCCCAAATTCATTCAGATGATGAGCGGCGCTTAGCCGAACTCGGATATAAACAAGAGCTCACTCGCAGTTGGTCTGGGTTTTCAAATTTTGCAATCTCCTTCTCTATCATCTCCATTCTTTCGGGTTGCTTCACAACATTCGCCCAGGCATGGAACTTCGGTGGACCTTTCGCGATCACTGTCGGTTGGCCAATAGTCGCCACCCTCATTCTTATTATTGGACTCTCAATGTCCGAGCTAGCATCTGCTTTCCCAACTTCCGGTGGCATTTACTGGTGGGCTTCTAAACTAGGCGGAGCAAAAGCTGGTTTCTACACAGGTTGGCTCAACCTCATTGGCTTAGTTTCGGTAACCGCTTCGGTTGGTTATGGATCGACCTTCTACATCAATCAGCTTCTCGGTTTCTATGTAAAGAGCTGGACCAACTCATTCGGTGGCGATTACATCAAGCAGCAGTTCGCCTTGTTCCTCATCGTTATTGTGATTGTCACTCTCATTAACCTCTATGGTCACCATCTTCTAGCGCTCATGAACAATATTTCTGTTTGGTGGCACGTCTTTGGTGTGGCTGTCATTGTTGGGGTTCTTCTGGTTGCTCCAAAGCAGCATGCCTCCGGAAGTTTCTTCTTTAAGCACATCAATAACTCTGGATTTGCTGGTACCGGTGGAAGTTTCTGGTATTTCATCTTGCCTTTGGGGTTCTTGTTAACCCAATACACAATTACCGGATTCGATGCATCGGCTCACCTTTCGGAAGAGACACATGAAGCTCATATCAATGCTGCTAAAGGAATTTGGAAATCCATTTTCTACTCTGCAGTTGGTGGATACATCCTGCTTCTCTCGTTCCTCTGGGCTGCATCTAAATTCGATATCATCAACTCCGCCGATCCAAAGGTAAATCCATTTGGCCAAGGCAGTCCAATCGCAATCTTCTACTCTGCTCTTGGCGGAGATGGAGGACTCTTTAAGTTGATCATGTTCATCACAACCATTGGGCAGCTTTTCTGCGTGACAGCATGCCTTACATCATGTTCAAGAATGATGTATGCATTCTCTCGCGACGGCGCCCTTCCTGGAAGCAAGCACTGGAGCAAGGTCAATAGCTCTGGTACTCCGATCAACGCTATTCTCATTTCAGCAGCAGCTGGAGTCGCAATGACCCTTCCAGCGCTCTACAAGAGCTCAGCTGGCGCTCCAACAGCGTTTTATGCTGTTGTTTCGGTCTGCGTTATCTCTCTCTACCTCGCATTTATGATTCCGATCTATCTGCGTTGGAAAGCTGGCGATAGCTTTAAGCCAGGTGCCTGGACTCTGGGTAGCAAGTACAAGTGGATGAACTTGGTTGCAGTTACAGAGATCATCGTGATCTCCGTTTACTTCATCTTGCCTCTCTACCCATCGGCAATCCCATTCCGCAAGGGATTTAGTTGGACCTCGGTGAACTACGCGCCAATTATCACTGGTGGAGCACTTATCCTCTTGTGGATCTGGTGGCACCTCTCAGTAAAGAAGTGGTTCAAAGGACCAATCAAGAACATCTAGCAATAAATTTTTAATAACTAAGGGGTCCAGAAAGTTGGGCCCCTTAGTTATTTCTCCAGAAGAGATTGGCCCCAGCGTTGAATGATCGGCTTCCAGGTAGCGATGAGATCTTCCTCTGCCGCAGCGAATTCTGGAGCAATAGTTGACTTACCAGAATCGATAAAGGCGTTATCTGCTTCTGCTTCCCACCATTTCACAACTTCAAGATCTATCTCAGGATGGAACTGAACGCCATAACTTCTGGTGCCTAAGCGATAGACCTGGTTGACACACAACTCACTGGATGCCAAAAGTGTCGCTCCAATCGGAAGTGCCGTCACCTGATCTTCGTGCCACTGCGCAACGGGCAATTCTGAATCAAATGTAAAAATTGAATCGGCTACTCCAAGGCCGTGAATAGAGTAAATGCCAACTTCACCTAGTTCTGCTCGCTCAACGCGTCCGCCACCGGCCACTGCAAGTAGTTGAGTGCCAAGACAAATGGCGAAGATAGGGATGTCGCGTTCGATAGCATCTTTGAGCAACGCGCGCTCTGGAGCAAGCCATGGGTGGAGATGATCTTCTGTCGCATTCATGTGACCGCCGAGGGGGAGTAGTGCTGTTGCATAATCGGGAACCTGGGTCGGAACGGTTTCGCCTGCAAAAGCGCGCAAGACTCTTATTTCAAAGCCGAGTTCTTCGAGCCAGCGCCCGACTAAATGCGGAGCATCAGTCTCGTCATTTTGAATGGCGAGAATTATTGGTTTTGCTTCAGCCATGCCTTAGTGCGAGGTCACGGGGCAGGTCAGGGTACGAGTGATGCCAGGAACTGCCTGCACCTTGGCGAGCACGCCGCGGCCGAGCTCTTCCATGCTGGGGGACTCTGCGCGCATGATGACGTCGTAGGGGCCAGTTACGCCTTCAGCCAATGTGACGCCTGCAATCTGCGAGATTGCTTTAGCAACGCTGGAAGCCTTGCCGACATCGGTTTGGATCAAGATATAAACCTGAACTGACATATTGACTCCTTTGACCTATCGTAGTTACTGGCGAGGCTTGCCCGCACGGGCTCTAGGCTACTCCCAGAACCTAGGGTTAAGGGAAGAGAATTTATATGGCCAGCGAATCCTCGTTCATCGCCGCGGTACAGGCGATCTTCGAATCGGCCGGCTCTTCCGACGAAAGAGTTTTGGTTGGGATCGGCGATGATGCTGCAGTTATTTCCCAACCTAAAGGGAAGGTTACTCTGGCCACAGATATTGCTGTCGAGGGTGTTCACTTCAACCGAAAGTGGTCCTCTCTCTTTGAAATCGGTGCAAAGATCACCGCTGCGAACCTTGCCGATATTTATGCGATGGGCGGAACTCCAGAGTACTTGTTGGTTGCCGCGGCGTTGCCTGAAGGATTTACAGTTGCAGAAATTCAGGAGCTAGCTCGAGGCATTGTGGATGAAGCAGACAAGGTGGGGGCTCGAGTCGTGGGCGGGGATTTAACAGCCTCCGAAGTTTTGGTAGTTTCAATCGCGGTGTACGGCAGTGTTAAAGATCCTGTCTTGCGAAGTGGAGCTCAGGTAGGCGATCTGGTGATTATTAGTGATCTACCCGGAAAGGCCGCTGCCGCTTGGGAGTTACTGAAAAACGGAATCAATGATGAGCGAACCTTGCCTCACCGTAGACCGATAGTTGATTACTCGGCTGCTCGCGATTTTTCGTTGGCGGGGGTTTCGGCGATGTGCGATGTCAGCGATGGGCTAACTTCGGAGTTACTTCATATTTCGCGCGCTTCGGGAGTTGGAATCGAGATACGCACTGATGAGGCAATCGATTTTGATGGCGGAGAAGATCATATTTTTGTAGCAACTATTTCACCGCACCTACCTTTTCCTAGACAGGCAATTGAAATCGGCAAAGTTGTATTAGGCAAGGGAGTTCGCATCAATGGCGAACTGGCCCTACATAAAGGTTTTACGCACTTTCCAGAATAGATCGTGCGAAGGCGGGACGATCACTCATCATGACGTTCGCACCGTGTTTTCTGCAGAGCAGAATCTCCTCTTCGCTATTTGCGGTCCATGCAAAGATCTTGCGAGGCGCAACCCGTGATTGGTGCAGCTTTGCGAGAGTATCCACTGATGGTCCAATAGAACGCCCCGGATTAAAGAGTGCAAACCAGCGATGTGGAATCAAGTAGACGGTGTTCCAAGGTGAGGTGCGAAGTCGAGCAACTGCGAACCACGAGAAGGACATAATGCTTACCGAAATTCCAGCCTTTAAAATTCTGTCTTGGTAGGCATTGAGGGTTTTAATAACTTCATTTTCAATCGCACCGCGCGTTGGCACCGGGTGCTTCGTTTCCAGCGCGAGGTGTTTTTTGAATTTCAGGGCGATCTCGAGGAGATCGGCCAGGGTGAGGATTGGGTAGGCGGCTCGGATCTCGGCCAATGTTGAGTTGGCGATAAATAGGTCGCAATCGGCCACGCGTTTCATATCGTCGTCGTGCCAACAGACGATTGAACCATCTTTGGTTAAGCGCAGATCAGTTTCAAATCCATCGGCTCCCTGCTCGACCGCGGCCATATAAGCCTCGCGAGACATTTCGGGATGGTCAAAAGAAGCCCCACGATGGGCGTAGATAAGAGGGTTAGAAAAAGGGGCCACGCACCTACTCTAAAGAAGAGTGGGCTAGCGGACTACCTTTCCAGCCTTGAGGCATGAAGAACAAACGTTCTGACGCTTGGTTGCTCCTGCTACCAGGGTGCGCACGCGTTGGATATTTGGGTTCCAGCGGCGGCGAGTCTTACGCATTGAGTGCGAGACGTTATTGCCAAAGCTCGGGCCCTTGCCACAGATGTCGCAGTTTGATGCCACGATGGCTCCTTTAAATTCAGGTACGGTGAAATTCCAGTACGGCTAAGGTCGGAAGATTACCGCCCCACGAGCCTAAAAGGCTAATCCAAGCCCAGGTAGTTGGCAGAATGGCGCTATGTCCACCTTGGAAACCCCGCTTAAGAAGGAGTTAGGGGATAGGACTGCCACAGCGCTCACCAAAGCCTTTGGGATGGAGACGGTAGGTGACCTCCTGCGCCACTATCCCCGACGCTATGTCATGCGTGGGGAGCTCAGCAATATCTCGGAGTTGGCCGAAGGCGAGGAGGCAACCGTTTTAGCTGAAATCGCCTCGGCACACCTGCGTCGGGCGAGCGGGAGAACCATCCTTGAAGTTGTTGTTACCGATGGCTCTGCAAAGTTGTACCTAACATTCTTTAACCAACCGTGGCGCGAGAAGGAACTGCGCGTGGGGCGTACCGGAATGTTTGCGGGCAAGGTTGGACTCTTCAATGGAAAACGCCAACTCTCGCATCCGGATTATCAATTGATTCCAGATGGTGATGATGTCGATGAAGCCGTCTCTGGATTTGCAGGAAAGTTTCTCTCCGTTTATCCATCCGCCGCCAAATTTCCTTCGTGGAAAATTACGCAGTGCGTTGAGATAGTTCTCGATGGGTTAGAAGAAGTTCCAGATTATCTTCCCGATCAACTTCTTCGCGAACTGGGTTACCCGAGTATCACCGAATCATTGCGAGAGATACATGCGCCAATATCGCTTGAAAGTTCTGCGCTCGCTCGCCAACGCCTTACCTTTGACGAAGCATTGCTATTGCAACTTTTGCTCGCGCAACGCCGTGCACAATATCGTTCGATGCCAGCAATCTCGCGGAGTATCAAAAGTGGTGGGTTGGTTTCGAGGTTTGAAACTATCCTGCCATTTACATTCACAGATGGACAGCTTGAAGTATCGGCTGAAATTGAATCCGATATGTCACAAACTCATCCGATGCATCGATTGTTACAAGGCGAGGTAGGTTCGGGAAAGACGGTGGTCGCACTACGTGCTGCTCTCTCGGTTGTTGATTCTGGGGGACAAGCTGCACTTCTGGCACCCACCGAGGTGCTGGCCCAACAACACTTTAAGACCATTACTAGATTATTGGGACCTCTCGCAGACGCTGGAACTCTGGGCGGGGATAGTGCAGGCACACAAGTCGTCCTACTGACTGGCTCGATGAGTGCTGCACAGAAGCGAGATGTTAATTCCAAAATCGCATCAGGCGATGCTGGAATTGTGATTGGAACACATGCGCTGTTGAGTGAGGGCGTTTCTTTTCACGACCTCGGCCTTGTGATCGTCGATGAGCAGCATCGATTCGGTGTGGAGCAACGCGATGCTTTGCGCACCAAAGCCAAGGTCCCACCACACGTTCTAGTCATGACGGCAACGCCTATTCCCCGGACGGTGGCGATGACAATCTTTGGGGATCTTGAAATATCAACCTTGCGCCAATTGCCTTCGGGGCGAATTCCGATCACAACTCACGTCATACCAGTTCTGGAAAAACCGCGCTATCTCGACCGCGCTTGGGAACGCATTCGCGAAGAGGTCGCTAAAGGGCACCAGGCCTACATTGTTGCTCCACGTATTAGCGCCAGCGAGAGCGAACCCGAAGGCATGACCGATCTCGATCGTGCCATTGCCAAAATCATGGATGGTGAAAAAGAGGAGAAGACCCCGCTCGCATCAGTAGAAGATCTAGCTCCTGCACTTGCCTTGGGTGCGCTTAAAGGTCTACGCGTCGCACCGCTGCATGGGCGACAGAGCTCTGAGTTGAAGGATGCCACGATGCAAGCCTTTACCGAAGGTAAAATTGATGTATTGGTCGCGACCACTGTTATTGAAGTTGGTGTAGATGTACCTAATGCCTCAATGATGGTGATTATGGATGGCGATCGATTCGGCGTCTCGCAGTTGCATCAGTTGCGTGGTCGAGTGGGTCGCGGCGGCATCGCCGGACTCTGTCTCTTGGTGTCCACCGCTGCCGAAGATTCGGATGCGATGGTCCGGTTAAACGCAGTCGCCAGCACTCTCGATGGTTTCGAACTTTCCCGCATTGACTTGGATCAACGAAGTGAAGGAGATGTGCTCGGAAAGGCGCAATCAGGAGTTCGTTCACACCTACGGCTTCTAAAGGTTCTGAGAGATGAACCTTTGATCGAGAAGGCTCGGTTAGTTGGAACTAAACTCGTGGATGAAGATCCAACCTTGTCGCGCAACCCCGAACTGGCGGCTGCCGTCGCCACATTGCGCGCCACAGAGTCAAGTTCATTTGTCGATAAGGGATAACTAAGTTAGGAAAACATTTGAGAATCATCGCAGGCAGTGCCAAAGGAAAGAATTTGATCTCTCCGCCAGATGATCGGACACGACCCACCTCGGATCGTGCACGTGAGGGGCTCTTCTCATCGCTCGTCTCTGAATTTTCATCACTGATGGGGCTGCACTTTCTGGATCTCTTTGCGGGTAGCGGAGCGGTCGGTGTTGAAGCTTTGTCGCGAGGAGCTGCGATTGTCCATGCGATCGAATCCGATGGAGATATGGGAAATATTGCAATCTCCAACTTTCAATTAGTTAAACCAGCAGGTGGCGAATTCCGACTCTTTCACACTAAGGCTGAGCGCTTCCTTGAATCAGATCAAGCCCGCGAGAAAGGTCAGTACGACATAATCTTTATGGATCCACCATACGAGCTCTCAAACCTCGCAGTTGAGGAACTGTTACAACTAATTGCCTCACGCGAACTTCTGCAGCCACGGGGAATTGTTGCGATCGAGCGTGAAAGCAAGAGTTCGCCGTTCACGTGGCCAACCGGGATGGAAGAGATCAAAGTGCGCTCATATGGTCAGGGAAGTATCTACTACGGGGGCTACTCTGCTAGCGTTTTACCGTGAAACGCGTCGTATGCCCCGGATCCTTTGATCCCATCACCTTTGGGCACCTCGATATCATCGAAAGAGCTAGCAAGATGTTCGACGAGGTCGTGATAGCCGTTCTGGTCAACAAGACCAAGGCGACCCTGTTTACCGTCCCAGAGCGAATCGAAATGATTAGCGAAGTGACGGCTAAATTTCCTAACGTTCGAGTCGATTCATGGTCTGGACTTCTGGTGGACTACTGCGAAGCGAATAAAATTGGGGTTATTGTCAAAGGTTTGCGGGCCATCACCGATTTCGATTACGAACTCCAGATGTCGCAGATCAATCTTCAGCTCAAGGGAGTAGAGACTCTCTTCATGTCTACTGCACCGGCACACTCATTCTTATCATCATCTCTCGTCAAGGAGATTGCGAGTTATGACGGCGACGTTTCAAATTACATCCCTGCCTCTCTCTTAGAGAAGCTCAAGGCTCGGCTTGCACTCGTACATGGAGGTAACTAATGGAAGCTGTTGATCGCGTTCAAAGCGCCATTTCACTCGTTGAAGATGCGCGTGGAGTTCCTCTATCAGCAAGTTGCGTTGTGCATCGTGGCGAACTGCTCGAACTACTCGACGGAGCTCGAAATTCGCTTCCGCAGGACTTCGCGTTAGCGCAACAGATCATTGAAACTCGAGAACAGATCCTTGAAGAGGCGCGGGCCAGCGCTGATGCTTTGATCACTCATGGGCGCGAAGAAGTTTCACGAATGATTGAGCAGACCAACATTGTTTCGGCAGCACATGCAGAAGCGAAGCGGATTCTTGCAGAAGTAGAAGAGGATGCACATGCTGAACGTGTAGAGATAGAGGCGTACATCGATTCCCGTTTAGCAACTCTTGAAGTAATTTTGAATAAAACTCTCGATGCCGTTCATCGCGGCCGAGAAAAATTACAAGGTTTCGATGATAAGCACATCCTCTCCGATTTTCAGGAGTAACCGATCGTGACGATTAAGAATCCATTCCTCTTCAGTTGCCACGATCTTCCGCGTCGCGCGGGGGAGATGCGCGCCTATGAGCTCACCTATGACGACCACGAGCCGATCGGAGTTCCACTCCTCATGGTCCCCGGAGACGGAGCTATCTATCTTGATCTCCGCGTAGAAGCAGTTGACCAAGGCGTGCTCGCTACTGGATCAGTTTCTAGCGAAGCGATCGGCGAATGCACCCGCTGTCTGGATCCTGTCACCTTCGATATTGATGAGACCTTTCAAGAACTCTTTCACTACGAGGTCGACTACCGACATAAATCTAAATCCAAAGAGGTCGATGTCCAGGACGAGGATGAACTTCTTGAGATGGATGGAGACCTCATTAACCTCGACGGCCCCATTCGTGACGCACTCGTGCTGAACCTGCCTGTGAACCCACTGTGCAGTGAGGATTGTGAGGGGCTCTGCCCTACCTGTGGGGTTAAGTGGGCCGAACTTCCCGAGGATCACGCCCATGAGGCGGCGGATATCCGCTGGGCTGGCCTTACCGATTGGAAGGGTCCAAACTCCTGATTTCTCTCGTTTTTACTATTTTGGGCCTATGGGGGATACTTTTCCTCTTAAGGAAGCAACCGCCTAGCGGTCGCCGCTAATTACAGTGTGAACGATTAACTTTTCGATTTAGAAGGAGCAAAACCATGCCAGTCCCAAAGCGAAAGATGTCGCGCTCGCGCACTCGCTCACGTCGTAGCGCCTGGAAGACAACTCCTGCCGCAACATCACTCTGCGGTCAATGCCAACAGCCAAAATTGCAGCACACAGCATGCCCAACTTGCGGTACTTATAACCGCCGTCAGGTTATCGAGGTCTGATCTGTCCGCCGGTCTCACCGAAAGCCTCGGCATTTCGGTATCAGCCGACCTGCTCGAACTCGCATTAACCCACCGCTCATTCGCATATGAATCGGGCGGTATTCCAACGAATGAACGTTTGGAATTCTTGGGAGATAGCGTCCTTGGATTAATCATCACCCAAGAGCTTTACCAGAAATTTCCGAATCTCGACGAAAGTCGCCTATCGCCATTGCGATCTGGCGTTGTAAATACAAAAGCCTTAGCAGTTATCGCGCGGCAACTCTCGCTTGGAACTTATGTTCGAATAGGTAAGGGTGAAGAGAGTTCTGGCGGTCGCGATAAAAATTCCATCCTCGCCGATTCTCTAGAAGCGCTAGTTGGTGCCATCTATTTAGAACATGGATTGATCAGTACAACCCAGAAAGTTTTAGAGTGGTTTAGCCCTCTAATCGAATCTGCCAATGCCCAAGGTGCTGGGATTGATGGAAAGACAGCGTTGCAAGAGCTGGCCGCTGCTCGTGGCTTGAGCGTGCCTGAATATGAAATTGAAGAGTTTGGTCCAGATCACGATAAGAGCTTTACGGCGGTTGTTCTACTTTCTCATGAGCGTTTTGCTGCAGGCAGCGGTAAGAGCAAGCGCGAAGCCGAGCAGGTTGCTGCAAAGTTTGCGCTCGAAGTCTTGGAGTCACGTCACTCTTAAAAGTAGTGCCCATCCCTCAATGACTAGTGGAGGGTGTGGTTCAAGAATGAGCGTCGCACGATGAGCCTGGCCTAAATCACCCTCAGATAGAGATAGGTTTTCCCCGTGTATTTGAAGAGCGTAAACCTCAAAGGATTTAAATCCTTTGCATCCTCGACCACCCTGCTCTTTGAGCGTGGAATTACCTGCGTGGTCGGTCCGAATGGCTCTGGAAAATCCAATGTGGTCGATGCTCTCTCCTGGGTAATGGGTGAGCAGGGCGCCAAATCTCTTCGTGGCGGAAAAATGGAAGATGTCATCTTCGCCGGCACCAGCGGCCGCGCTCCGCTAGGTCGAGCTGAAGTTTCGGTGACTATCGATAATTCAGACAATGTACTTCCTATCGATTTCGCCGAAGTAACGATCTCAAGAATTCTCTTTCGTAATGGCACCAGCGAATATCAACTTAATGGTGAGACCACCAGACTGCTCGATATTCAAGAACTGCTGAGCGATAGCGGTATCGGTCGCGAGATGCATGTCATCGTGGGTCAAGGACAGTTGGATGCAATCTTGCTCGCCAACCCTGAAGAGCGTCGCGCATTTATTGAAGAGGCCGCGGGAGTTTTGAAACATCGTAAGCGCAAAGAGAAGGCGCTGCGCAAGCTCGATTCAATGCAGGCAAATCTTGCTCGCATTCAAGATCTCACAGTAGAACTTCGTCGCCAACTTAAGCCGTTGGGAAAGCAGGCTGAAGTTGCACGTCGCGCCTCAACAATTCAATCTGATGTACGCGATGCAAAGTTGCGCCTCTTGGCCGATGATTTGATTGCGCTCCGCCAGAGTTTTGATGCCGAGGTTGCAGATGAAACTTCACTTCGTGTTCGTCGCGATCAAGTAGAAACCGCCCTCGCAGATTCTCGTGCTCGTGAGGAACAACTTGATGCCACCGCACTCATTGAAAATCCACTCTTGGTTCAAGCTCAAGAGAATTTTTATCGCCTAACAGCCCAACGTGAGAAGTTCCGAGGAATTCAATCGCTTTCTGCAGAACGTGCCCGCTTCCTTTCAGAGGAGCGCGACGAGGCTCGTGCTAATGGCCGCGATCCCGAAAGCATGGATGCCGAGGCGATCCTCCTTCGCCAAGAAGAGATTGCCCTCGTTCGACAAGGTGCATCCGCCCGCGCATCACTCAATGAAATTACAGAAGCGCTACGAGCCACTGAAGCTCAACTCGCCCTCGAAGAGAATCAGGTTTCAGCGGCGCTACGCGCGATTGCAGATGCCCGCGAAGGGACCGCCCGCCAGGAAGGTCATATCAACGGCTTGCGGGCGCGAATCGATGCCACGAACGCTGAAATCACTCGGCTTACCGCAGCTCGCCTCGACGCAGAGACGAGGTTGCGCGGATTTAGAACAGAATTTGCAACCCTTGAAGCAGAAATTGCAGGAGTAGATCGTTTCGAACCAGAGCTCGATGCAGATTATGAGAAGGCCCTAGCAGAACTCACCACGGTTAATGCTGCACATGCAACTCTCTTAGAGAGCGAGCAGAGCGCAAGCAGGGATCGCGCTGGATTGACTGCTCGACTGGCTGCTCTGGAAGAATCTCTTTTGCAGCGCGATGGCGGCGAAGCAATTCTCACTGGTCGAGGTGGCGCCAAATCTCGAGGTCGTCTATCCATGCTGATCTCTGTCGCTTCAGGTTGGGAAGCTGCTGTAGCTGCTGCCCTCGGCCCACTAGCAGAATCGATCGTCGTTTCTGATTTAGCAGATGCTGTTCACGCGCTCTCCATGCTTAAATCCGAAGCAGCTGGCCAGTCAGAGCTATTGGTCGTTGATGGTGAATTCACATCTCGCAATTCGATTCCATCGGGCTTCGCTTCATTGGCATCTTTGATTAAATCTGATGGACTAGAAGAGATGATTGAAGCCCTGCTTGGGGGAGTAGTTGCAGTTGACGACATCCAATCAGCAGAACGTTTGGTTTCGCAGAATCCTGGACTTATTGCAGTTACTCGAGATGGTGACCTTATTAGTCGTAATCGCGTACGCGGTGGCTCTGCCAGTTCAAATAATGCGATCGAAATCTCAGCGCTCATCGAAAAGACCCGCACCGCTCTCAATGAAATTATTACGCGTTGCGACGCGTTGAAATTTGAACTTGCAAAAGCCTTAACGGCAGTCGAAGCGGCTCAGAAAGCCCACGACCACGCCCTTGCTGGGTTGAATGAATCCGACGCAAAGATGTCTGGCCTGGCCGAGCAGATGGCTGTGGCAGGTCAAAATGTGAAGAGCGCGCAAGCAGAGGTAGAACGATTCAATACAACTTTGACTGCTGCGAGCGACCAGCGATCTGCCGATGAACGTGATCTGGAAGTGGCGATTGCTCAATTTGATTCACATCAAACGCCGGCGGACCCCGATCTCAAAGCGCTGGAAGAAATTCGCTCACGCGTAACTGCTGCTCGCGCTGTTGAAGTAGAAGCTCGATTAGAGCTGCGCACGATGGAAGAGCGCATCACGGCAGTGGCCGATCGAGCAAAGACGTTAGAGCAGAGTGCGCAGTCCGAGCGCGACAGCGCCGTGAAGGCGATAGCTCGAATGGCAGAACGTTCTGTCGCAGCGACCAAAGCTCGCGAAATCGCCGACCTGGCCTACGAAGCTCTCATTCAGATTGAAGTCACTCTCGCTAAAGCGCTTGCAGAGCGCGAGCGATTGGAAGCCTCACGCACCGATCGCGAGGGCGAAACCCTCAATGTGCGCGGAAAGATTCGTGAGCTCACCGCCGAACTAGACCACCTCACTTCAAGTGTGCATCGTGATGAAATTGTGCGAGCCGAGCAACGACTTCGAATTGAGCAACTAGAAACTCGCGCCATCGAAGAGCTAGGCATTGATGTTGAAACACTTACTGCCGAATACGGCCCTGATAAAGATGTCCCTACCGTTGTTGAAGATGAAGAGGGTAATTTCGTCCCCGGAGATCTCATTCCGTACCGTCGTGATCAGCAAGAGAAGCGCTTGGCGCAGGCAGAACGCGGACTGGCAATGCTTGGAAAGATTAATCCTCTTGCTCTCGAGGAGTACACCTCTCATGAAGAGCGCCTAAAATATTTAGCCGAGCAATTAGAAGATTTAAAGAAGACCAAGCGCGATCTTCTCGAAATCATCAAGGAAGTAGATGACAAGGTAGTCCAAATCTTTAGCGATGCTTATCATGACACCGCGCGGGAATTTGAATTGATCTTCGCTCGGCTCTTCCCTGGCGGAGAAGGAAAATTGATCTTGACAGATCCAGATAACATGATGCTGACTGGTGTCGACGTTGAGGCTCGCCCTCCTGGAAAGCGCATCAAGCGGCTATCGCTGCTCTCAGGTGGAGAGCGATCACTCGTTGCCGTGGCGATGCTCGTTGCTATCTTTAAAGCCCGCCCAAGTCCTTTCTACGTGATGGACGAAGTTGAAGCAGCATTGGATGACACCAACCTCAGCCGTCTGCTTGGCGTATTCGAAGAACTTCGTGAGAAATCGCAGCTGATCATTATCACCCACCAAAAGCGCACCATGGAAATAGCGGATGCGTTGTACGGTGTAACGATGCGTGGTGATGGCGTCTCAGAAGTTATTTCACAGCGCTTGCGCGAATCTGAATCCGTTTAACTTAAGGGTTTCTGGTCATGGCGCTCTTTAGCAAGATCTTTGCAAAACTTCGTGGCGGTTCTGTCACGGCTTCGGACTGGAACGAACTTCGCACTTCTCTCATACAGGCGGATCTAGGCGCTTCACTCAGCGATGAATTAATTGAAATTGCAAAGAGTGATAAATCTGATGGAGTGGAAGCTGCGATTAGTTCGGCACTAAAAGGTGCGCTGACCCAGGCTCCTCGAGAGTTGGCGCTGGCAACCTCGCGCCCCACAACAATTCTGGTAGTCGGTGTAAATGGAACTGGAAAGACAACCTCCGTCGCTAAGTTGATGCACCTGCTCAATAGCGAAGGCAAGACCATTGTGGTAGCAGCAGCGGATACCTTCCGCGCCGCTGCTATTGAACAGTTACAGACTTGGGGTGAAAGGATTGGCGTGCCCGTCGTCGCTGGAAAATTCCAGGGCGATCCTGCATCGGTGGTATTTGATGCCGCAAAGCGCGCCGCAGATGAGAGGGTCGATTATTTGATCGTTGATACCGCAGGTCGCCTACATACGAAATCGAATCTGATGGATGAACTTTCCAAGATTCGAAGGGTGTTGGAAAAGGCGGGGGGAGTCGATGAAGTTCTGCTCGTGGTTGATGCCACAACGGGTCAGAACGGGATCATCCAGGCTCGCCACTTCACGCAAAGCGTTGGGGTCACGGGTCTAATTTTGACCAAGATGGATGGCACGGCGAAGGGCGGAGTCGCCCTCGCGATCGAGCGAGAGAGCCAGTTGCCCATCAAATTCATTGGTACCGGCGAAGGGGCCGATGATTTCAAGGCGTTTGACGCCGACGCCTATATTTCTGGGCTAATTAGTTCCGAATAAGGCTTTTCTCTGTTAAATTATCGCCGTTCGTAAGAAGAATAAGTCCGTGCCAGTGTCGGCCAACTTTCTTCGAACCTCTCAATGATGAGATCTCCTCACCTTAAACAAAAAATGGAGACCCTATGCATTTCATTATGGGCGCGCTTGTGTCCGCTGCAGCTACAACAACTGATGCGACAAACCATGCCGATACAGCTTGGATCTTGGCATCGTCTGCTCTTGTACTTCTCATGACTCCTGGGCTGGCCTTCTTCTACGGCGGAATGGTTCGCGGTAAGAATGTCCTCGGCATGCTTGCACAGAACTTTGTCACTATGGGAATAGTTTCGATCTTATGGATCACCGGCGTTTATTCGCTAGCATTTAATGGAACGGGTGGCCTGATCGGCAACCTGCATCAATTTGGTCTTAACCACATCTGGGAGCAACCAACTGGGTTATCTCTCACAATTCCACCAATCGTTTTCGTCGCATTCCAACTGATGTTCGCGATAATTACTCCAGCGCTCATCACAGGGGGAACTGCAGACCGACTCAAATTTGGTAGTTGGGTGGCCTTCTCGGCTCTCTGGTTGATTCTTGTTTACGCACCCGTTGCACACTGGGTCTTCTCTCCAGCCGGCTGGTTGGCAAAGCGGGGCGCAGAAGACTTTGCTGGTGGAACTGTTGTTCATGCCAACGCTGGTGCCGCTGCTCTCGCCGTAATTCTCGTTGTTGGCAAGCGCAAGGGCTGGCCTAAAGAGCGTATGCGTCCGCACAACGTTCCATACGTACTTCTTGGAGCAGGTTTGTTGTGGTTCGGCTGGTTTGGCTTCAACGCCGGATCTGCTCTTTCAGCCAATACTTTGTCTGCGTATGCATTCGTTAATACAAACACCGCCACCGGCGCCGCTCTCATCGGTTGGATTTTAACCGAGAAGATTCGCGATGGTCACTCCACGACTCTTGGAGCCGCATCCGGTGCTGTTGCTGGTCTAGTTGCAATCACACCTGCATGTGGTTTCGTCAGCCCAATGGCATCCATTGTGATCGGTATCCTCGCTGGAATCATCTGTTGCTTGGCGACAAGCCTCAAGAACATCTTCAAGTTTGATGATGCTCTAGATGTTGTGGGCGTTCATCTCGTAGGCGGTATCTTGGGCGCGCTTTTGATTGGTCTCTTTGGAAGCGCCATGATCAACGGTGCAAACGGTGTCTTCTACAAGGGTGGATGGGCTCTCATGGGCCATCAAGTTCTTGCAGTCGTCGCAGTTGTTGCCTACTCATTCGTAGTCACCTACATTTTGGCTCTTGCCATCGAAAAGACTATAGGTTTGAGAGTATCTGAAGAGGATGAAGCCGCTGGCTTGGATCTTTCACAGCACGCTGAAACTGCTTACGAGTCAGCCACATTTAGCGATGGCTCTCGTTTTCTCTCTAATTTCGCTACCAAGAACTAATCCACTAAGGGGCAAAAATGAAACTCATTACAGCAATCATCAAGCCATTCAAGTTGGATGATGTCAAGAATGCGCTCAATGCATTCGGAATCACGGGTATGACTGTCTCTGAAGCCATGGGATTTGGTCGAACTCGTGGCCACACCGAGGTCTACCGCGGTGCTGAATACACGATTGATCTCATCCCAAAGATTCGTCTTGAAGTTGTCGTTGACTCAGCAGATGCCGACAAGGTCATCGACGTGATCGTCAAGGCTGCTTCCACTGGAGCGATTGGCGATGGAAAGGTCTGGTCAGTTCCTGTCGACCATATCGTTCGCGTTCGTACCGGCGAGCGTGGAGTCGACGCGATTTAAGTTAGTTCTTAAATAGGCTACCACCATGGGTACAAGGGAGCGCCGCGAAAGATCAGATGCGAGTGATCGTGAACTCGCAGATCTCTTTCACGGCGCTCTAGCCGTTTCTGAAATCTCTGATCGACAGATTGCGCTGGCAGCTGTTGGGGGATTTGGGCGTGGAGAATTAGCTCCAGGTTCGGATTTAGATATCGTCTTCATTCATGTAGGCCTACCCGAAAATCAATTGAGCGCCTTTATCAAGGCGATGCTCAATCCATTGTGGAGCGTAGGGCGCGCCGTGGACTACTCAATCCGCACCCGAGCTGAAACGAAGGCCGTTTCCCGTGGGGACATTAAGGTCATACTTGGGCTTCTGGACATTAGACATATACAAGGTAATGAAGATTTAACCATCAACGTTTCCATGGATGCGAATAAGCAGTGGCGCAGAAGAATTCGTACATATCTACCGATGCTGCGCGAGACCATAGACCAACGCACGAGAACGTCGGGCGAACTGGCATTTCTATTGGAACCTGATCTCAAGGAGGCTCGCGGAGGCTTGCGCGACATCACGACAATCCGTTCCCTAGCTAAAAGCGAATTCATTCCTGTCGCCTTGGATCGATTAGCTGCTTCCGAATCTCTCTTTGCAAATGTGCGCGATTCGCTGCACGGAGTTACGCGCCGCACTCGGGATCAATTGCTATTGACTGAGCAAGATGCTGTTGCCGCTGATATGGGATTCGGCGATGCTGATGCACTGATGCTGGAGTTATCCAAGGCGGCACGCGCCGTTGATTATGTAATGCAATTGGTCTGGCATCGCATCGATGAGCGGCTCCACCGGATTTCTCGGCGCAAGGATAAACGGATTCCGGTAGCTAAAGGGTTGGAGCGTTTTCGCAACGAGATTGGCGTTATCGCCGAGTATGACATTGCCGCCGATTCTGGAATTGGATTAAGGGCTGCGGCGATGGCAGCTCAACGAGGTGTTCGGCTTTCACTAGAGAGCACAATCCGCATCGCAGAGGGCTTTAAAGAGATTTCCACTCCATGGCCTCGTCAATCACGCGAAGATTTAGTTGCCCTGATTGGTGCGGGCGAGTCGATGGTCGATGTCTTTGAGTCCTTGGACCAAGAGGGGCTTATAGCCAGATGGATCCCGGAATGGGCTCACGTCCGTTTTCTGCCACAGCGCAATGTGCTTCATCACCACACCGTGGATCGCCATATGTTAGAGACGGCGGTTCATGCTGCTGCCCTTACACGCCAAGTACATAGACCAGATCTTCTTCTCGTTGCCGCACTCTTCCACGACATTGGAAAGGGATATGTCGACCAAGAACATTCAGAATTTGGCGCAGAGTTGATGCTTCCACTCGCGAAGCGTTTGGGATTTAGTGATGATGATGCAACAACGCTTGCCCAGATGGTTACTCACCATCTATTACTTCCCACTGTTGCAACAAGGCGAGATCTCGATGATCCACAGACGATCGAATATGTCATGTCGCTAGTAGCTAGCGCAGAACTCTTGGAGCTACTACATGCGCTGAGCATCGCCGATGGGGAGGCGACCGGAAGAACCGCATGGACAAGTTGGAAGGCAGGACTAGTAGAGACGCTGGTGAAACGCACGCTCGCTGCCATGCAGGGAATTGCACCAGCCCCGCAGCCAGAATTAACTCCAGAGCAATTAGCGAAAGCCGCCAAGAATAAATTGACCGTTGAAATCTTCGACCGTGGCGATGTTTTCGATATTGAGATTGTTGCTCCAGATCGCCTCGGCTTGTTATCGGCGATTTCTGCGGTCTTCACCGTTACTCGACTAGATGTGAGATCAGCAAAGACTCGTACCGTTGATCGAGTTGCAGTTATGAACTGGATTGTGAGCACGGATGTAAATGTGCAGATGCCTTCCCATGATGGCTTGGTGGATCTGATCGAGCGCGCACTGGTGGGGACAGAGGATTTACAGGTCCGTATCGACGAGCGGATTCGCTCGTACCGCAGGCGCCCTGGGATTCCGGTGCCGCCGCCAGTCGTCTCCGCTATCACACAAATCGTCACCGATGCCACCATCATCGAGGTGAGGATGCACGATCGTCCCGCGCTATTGCATACCGTCACCACCGCTATTTCGGAGTTTGGAGTAGATATTCGCGGAGCGATAGTTTCAACGCTGGGAGCAGAGGCTTTTGACACTCTCTATGTGACGGATTTGAATGGCGCGCCGCTGACCAATGACCATGCGCATGAACTGGCTGCAAAGCTGGAGATTATCTTGACCTCTCAGGACTAGTACCCTTACGCCGTGTTCGATTCGCTCTCTGCCAAGTTCTCATCTGCCCTGACATCTCTGCGCTCTCGTGGGCGGATCAAGGCAGGGGATATCGACGAGATCGTTGCAGAGATTCGTACCGCTTTAATTGAGTCGGATGTCGCTCTGGAAGTTGCTGATACCTTCACGGCAACCATCAAGGAACTTTCGCTCAGTTCCCTCGAACAGATAAATAAGAGCACAAATCCTGCCAATGGAATCTTCGAGATCGTCAACAGCGAACTGATAAAGATTCTGGGTGGTCAGACCCGTCGCATCCGAATGGCGAAGAAGGCCCCGACTGTCATTATGTTGGTGGGATTGCAAGGTGCAGGTAAAACTTCTCTTGCGGGCAAGTTGGCTTTGTATTTGAAGAACCAGGGAAATACTCCGCTTCTCGTAGCTTCCGATTTACAGCGCCCCAATGCCGTCAATCAACTACAACAAGTTGGCGCCGCTGTTGGAATCCCCGTCTTTGCACCAGAACCTGGCAATGGCGTCGGCGATCCGGTAAAAGTTGCGCAAGCCGGTAAGAAATTTGCAGAAGATAAATTACATAACTTTGTCATCGTAGATACTGCAGGTCGACTCGGTGTGGACGAAGAGTTGATGAGCCAAGCATCGCGAATCCGCGATGCAGTGAAGCCAGATGAGATCCTCTTTGTCGTCGATGCCATGCTGGGACAAGATGCAGTCCGAACCGCTTCCAGCTTCTTGGAAGGCGTTGGATTCGATGGCGTAGTTCTCACCAAGCTCGATGGTGATGCTCGTGGTGGCGCAGCCCTCTCCATCGTTTCGCTCACCGGTCGTCCGATTATGTTTGCAGCAACCGGCGAGAAGCCATCAGATTTTGATCTCTTTCACCCTGATCGCATGGCCTCACGCATTTTGGGTCTCGGTGATGTTGCGACTCTCGCCGAGCAGGCAAAGGCAGCGTTTGATCCAGATCTCAGCAAGAAATTTGAAGAGAAATACGCAGCTGGCGATGACTTCACCTTGATTGACTTCTTGAGCCAACTGCAGGCTATGAAGAAGATGGGCTCGATGACGAAGATGCTGGGCATGCTGCCAGGAATGAATAGCGGTGCGATGAAGAAGCAACTCGATAACTTTGATGAGGGGGATTTGGTTAAGACTGAGGCAATCATCCAGTCGATGACCCCAGCCGAACGCCACGATGTAAAGATCCTCAACGGTATGCGCAGGGCCAGAATTGCCAAAGGCAGCGGCCGCGCCGTCTCAGAGGTCAACAACCTGGTTGATCGCTTCACGAGCGCACAGAAGATGATGCGCCAGATGCGAAAGGGTGGGGGATTGCCCGCTGGATTGCCAGCAATTCCTGGAATGCCACCGATGCCTAAGTCGAATAAAGCCCTGCCGCCCAAGAAGAAATCTAAGTCTGGGAATCCTGCCAAGCGCGCTGCCGAGCAGGGGTAATTAGCCAATTTGGCCCCAGCCCCGCTAGATGGCAAGATTGGCCCCCTGTGCAAGGGCCCTCTACCCCTTCACTAGATTTGTACCCATCCATTATGGATTGAGATTTGCCTGTCGCTCCCACTGACAGTGTGATGATCGAACCGAATCACTCGCAAGGAGTAACCACACACGTGGCCGTTAAAATTAAGTTGATGCGTTTCGGAAAGATCCGCACCCCGCACTACCGTATCGTCGTTGCAGATGCTCGCACCGCTCGTGATAGCCGCGCTATCGAAGAGATCGGTCGCTACAACCCAAATGCTGAACCTTCATTCATTCAGGTCGATGGCGCTCGCGCCGCATACTGGCTCGGAGTTGGCGCACAGCCAACAGAAGCAGTAGCCGCAATTTTGAAGATCACCGGTGATTGGCAGAAGTTCAAGGGTCTTCCTGGAACTGAAGGAACTCTCCGCTTTGCAGAGCCAAAGCCAGATAAGCGCATTGCATACGAAGCTGCTGTTCACTCAGCAATGAATGAGCCTGCAGAAGGCGCTACAACTCTTAAGAAGAAGGCCGCTGACAAATTAGCTGCCAAGGCAAACCCTGTTGTGGAAGTTACACCTGAGGTCGTAGCAGTGGAAGTTGCTCTAGAGACCGCTGTTGATGCTGCAGTCGAAGAAGTAGTTGCTGAAGTTGTCACCGAAGTGGTTGCTGAAGTTGTCACCGAAGTGGTTGCTGAATAACCATGATTGACGAGGCTCTCGAACATCTCGTAAAGGGAATCGTTGACAATCCGCAAGAGGTTGTCATTACTGAGAAGACTCATCGCCGTGGAACGACTTTAGAAGTGCGCGTGCACCCAGAAGATATTGGCAAGGTGATTGGTCGTAATGGCCGCACCGCACGTGCGCTTCGCACAGTCATCAGCGCAATAGCTGGTCGCTCAGTTCGAGTAGATCTCATCGAGGCTGACGAGGCTC
>CAIUIT010000067.1 GCA_903899375.1 uncultured Actinomycetes bacterium | reverse complement strand
TTGGTGGACGATACTGGGATCGAACCAGTGACCCCCACAATGTCAATGTGGTGCTCTACCGCTGAGCCAATCGTCCAGGTAGATGGGGAATCTTACACTCTTCCGAAGTCATCCTCGACACGCTCAATATCGTCCTCGCCGAAGTACGTTCCTGTTTGGACTTCGATGAAGATGAGTTCTTCCGTGCCGGTGTTGCGGATCCGATGGAGTTGGCCTGCAGCGATATCGACAGAGGAGCCGATCTGAACGCCGATCTCGTGGCCATCGACGATTGCTAGTCCGTGGCCCGCGATGAAGAACCAATGTTCTGCACGGAACTGGTGGCGTTGATAAGAAAGTTGTTTGCCTGGCAAGACCCAGATTCGTTTGGTCTTATGGGTTGGTTCTTCGTTGAGGACTTCGTATCGACCCCAAGGGCGAGTATCGCTTTCTGACATTATGAAATCCTACCCTGCGGCCTCTTGCGCGAATAGCGCAGCACCGATCAGGCCGGCATCGGCATGCAACTTTGCGGGATAGACATTGACTTCGTCGAGGAATCCGGCGTGCGCCCGTTCCTCCTTAAAGTGTTTTAGAAATGGATCCCAATAGATAGGACCGGAAAAAGAGACGCCTCCGCCAATGACGACAGTGTGAAGATCGACGATATTGAGAACGTTGGTTATACCCACCGCAAGTGCAAGGGTTCCTTTGTCGATAGCTTCAATAGCATTCTGATCACCTTCACGCGCTGATTGGGCGAGTGCGATGAAATCTTCTCCCGCGTTCCAACCTAAACGCTTGGCGTATTCGACCATCTTGGGACCACGAGCAAAGGTCTCTAAGCAACCCGTTCGACCGCAATCGCAAAGAACGTCCGAGTTGAATCCGATTGAATGATGGCCAAAGAGAGCAGCGTTACCTGTCTCACCGTGGAATGCCTTGCCACCGATAACAAGGCCGCCGCCAATTCCCGTTGATACGACTACACCCAACATGTTGGAGACGTTAATGCCCGCGCCAATGCGACTTTCTGCAAGCGCGACAGCAGTGCAATCGCCAAGTAGTCCGATTGCAGCGCCCGGAAATATCGAATTGATCTCAGCCACGATAGGAAACTGGCGCCACTGCGCGATGTTGACGGGGGAGATAGTTCCGGAAATTCGATCAATGGGACCGGCGGAAGCAATTCCGATCTGCTCGGCCCTGAACCCTTTGAGAGCTGCCTTGAGAGCTGGCCAAATCGGCTCTGCAGTGTTGGAAGGAACTTGGATGCGCTCAGAGATCTGGTTATTCGAATCGACAAGAGCGATTGCTATCTTGGTTGCCCCAATGTCGAGAGCGAGCGTCTTCATTGGGTAATTATGGAGGTCGGAACGGGATTTGAACCCGTGTGGCAGGATTTGCAGTCCTGAGCCTCGCCTCTCGGCCATCCGACCATATATTTCCGAAACAGGCCGGAAATCGCGGGGATCCTAAGGATCCACTAGAGCGGACGACCGGGTTCGAACCGGCGACCTGAACCTTGGCAAGGTTCCGCGCTACCAACTGCGCTACGTCCGCATTTTTCGAGTTCAGATACCGCTTTGAACTTGAAGGGCTAAATCTAGCCTATGGCCGCGCAAAGTGGCAAAGGAAGGGTAAACCATGCCCCTAGAGGACAAGGGCTACAGTGAAGTTATGGAAAGAGGAGCCCCCTTCTTTTGGATGGATGGAATCCTTGCAACTGGATTAGTCGAGGTGACCTCCGATATTTCCCGTACCCAAAATGGCGGATTCTGGGCGGCTGCAATCACTTTTGAAGGCGAAAGGACATTCGCCAGATTCTCTAATGTAAAACGCAATCAACCCTTTCCAGAAGCTCCGAAGTGGGTGCGCCTCAAATCCATCTGGAAGAGTTCACTCGACAGAGTTCAGTACTACAACTACGTAGAAGAGATACGTAGACGAGTTTCTGCCGGCGATGTCTATCAAGCCAATGCTTGTCGCGTCTTATCCACTCCATTTAATGGAGCGTCGCTAGATTCGCTCTTCGTAGATTTGCTCAAAGAAAATCATGCACCATATGCAACATTCTTGCGGTTGCCCCAGATAGAAATTGCCAGCGCGACCCCAGAACTATTTTTGCGGCGAGATGCCAGAAATATATTGACGAGCCCCATAAAAGGGACCCTCGATTACACCTCAACCGATCTCTTTGGCGTGAAAGATCAGAGCGAAAACATCATGATTGTGGATTTGATGCGCAACGATTTGAGCCGCATCTGCGAAACCGGATCGGTAGAGGTGAGTGATTTCCTTCGCATAGAGCACCATCCCGGCATCAGACATCTGGTCTCAGATATCCGCGGGACTTTACGAGATAACGTTTCTTGGGATGAACTCCTCACAGCGCTTCTTCCGGCTGGTTCGGTGAGTGGTGCACCAAAACATTCGGCCTTAGAGATTATAAAAAGGAACGAGCCGGTCGACCGCGGGGTGTATTGCGGAGTAATCGGTTGGATAGAAGGAGATCAGTCACTCTTGGGCCTGGCCATTCGAACTTTTTGGGCTCGCGAGAGAACTATTTACTTCGGTACGGGCGCTGGGATTACTTGGCCCAGTGATCCGCATTTAGAGTGGAGAGAAACTGAACTTAAAGCCAATCGCTTGGTAGGTATCGCTGGCGGGATTGATGAAGAAGGCTGGCAATACGGAGAGGGAATTTTTGAAACTCTGCTTATGGAAGCTGGCAAACCGATCTTTCTAGATCGTCATCTAGATCGTGCTGAGCGCTCCGGAAAAGAATTGTCGATTGAAATTCCCTCGCGCGAATCCATTCGCACCGCGATAGGTTATTTGGCCCGCTTTCCTACGGCTCGATTGCGTCTCTCATTTGGCTCGCAGTTCTCACTCTCTATCGGTGCGTATGTAAGGAATCCCACTCCGCTCAAGATCGAGATTGTCGACCAACAATTAGTAGCGGGAAAAGGAGTTCACAAGTCATTCCCATATTGGCACAACCTCGACATTCTGCGATCCGCACGCTTTGAAGGGTATGACGAGATATTGCTCATCAACGACAAAGGAGTTGTTGGAGAGGGTGCCACCTGCAATTACCTTTTCCGAATTCGCGGGGCTTGGTTCACGCCCCCTCTCAGCAGCGGCGTGCTTCCCGGAATTATGCGAGAGATCGCCCTCGAGATGGGTTTGGCTGCAGAGCGAGAGATCACGCATCTTGACCTGGACGATGTGCAGTCCATGGTCGCAATTTCAAGCCTGCGGATTGCGACTCCGGTGGCAACTCTGGGGGAGCGGAAGTTGGATGTGGGGCTGGAAAGTGAATTGATTTTTGAGGCTTTGTGGAGTGAGGCTCAATCAGATTCGGTAGGCTGAAGCCATGTCTTCACTTATTGCCGTTACGGTAGATGGCCTCGCTCGGGAAATTGAGCCAGATCAACGGCCGACTCAACTCTTTGCGGAGCGCAGCACTGTTGTCGTGGCCCGAATCAACGGCGAACTGCGGGATCTCTGGACTGAACTCCACGATGGCGACGTGGTTGAAGCAATCGAAATTGAGTCACCAGAAGGCCTGGCCGTTCTTCGCCACTCCACGGCTCACGTGCTGGCTCAAGCCGTGCAAGAGGTATTCCCCGAGACCAAACTCGGAATTGGACCTCCAATCACCGATGGTTTCTATTACGACTTCGATCCTGCGAAACCCTTTACGCCCGAAGATCTTGAAAAGCTCGAATCTGCGATGCGCAAAATCATCAAGGCCGGGCAGCGCTTCCGCCGCCGTGTAGTCACCGAAACAGAAGCTCTCGCTGAACTTGCTGCAGAACCATATAAATGTGAACTCGTAGGACTTAAGAGCGGCGACGATGAATCTTCCGTCGAAGTTGGCGGAAAAGAGTTGACGATCTATGACAACTTGGGGCG
>CAIUIT010000066.1 GCA_903899375.1 uncultured Actinomycetes bacterium | reverse complement strand
GGTCGATTCCAATGGTCAATTGATCAAGGGCGCCGATGGAAAGCCCACCTCGATTGCTATTTCAAAGTATTTAGCAGCAGGTGCACAGATCGCAGCTTTCCCTTCCGCTAAGAACGATGCAATCTTGGCAAATATCCCACTGGATTCGGCATCGGCTGGTGACATCCTTCCTAATAAGAAGCCGGTATTGCCGGCGATCGTTGCGACAATTCGTTATTACTCAACGCAGTATGCGCAGGCGAATGGGTTTATTACACACACAACTGGTTTGGGTGGGCTCTTTGCCGACCTCTTTAGTTCATTCAACGGTCTAGATACCAGCTTGTTGCTGGTTACTGGATCGGTTATCGCGCTGATTTTGATTGTTGTTTATCGATCACCAATTTTATGGATCTTGCCTCTTATGTCTGCAGGTATCGCTCTAACGCTGGCCGGTGGGGTTATCTACGAGCTTGCAAAACACAACATCATTACCCTCGACGGACAGTCGCAGGGAATTCTTTCGGTGCTCGTGCTGGGTGCAGCGACTGACTACGCGCTCTTACTTATAGCTCGCTATCGCGAGGAGCTACATATTCACCAGACGCGGACTGCGGCAATGAAGGTTGCTTGGCGTGGCGTCGTTGAACCGATCGTAGCTTCGGGTTCTACCGTTGCCCTGGGATTGCTTATGCTGCTGCTTTCACAACTCACTAACAATCGTGGCCTTGGGCCCGTCGGCGCAATTGGAATTGTCTGTGCAATGGTCACCGTCTTGACCTTGCTTCCAGCACTTCTGGTGATCTTTGGGCGTTGGATCTTCTGGCCAAAGCGACCAAAATTTAATACCGAAGATGAGAAGCTCTCTGGAATCTGGTCGAAAGTTGCCAAGTCAACAGAGCGCAATCCATGGAAGTATTGGTCGATTGCGGTGCTGATCCTCGTGGTATTTGCAGCATTTGCAACAACCCTGCATTCCAATGGGTTATCAACTGCGCAATCCTTTACCAAACGCACTGACTCTGTCATCGGCCAAGAACAATTGACTACTTACTTCCCTGGCGGACAAGGTCAACCAACTCAGATTGTTGTCAGCGCCGACAAGGCGCAGGACATCACAACAAAGTTGCTCACTATTAAAGGTATCAGCCAGGTGGTTCAAGCTCCTGCCACCGCACTCGTGAATGGAAAAGAGTTATTGAATGTCACCCTTGCTTATAGCCCCGATTCAGATGCAGCGGTCAAGTTAATTGGCCCGATACGCACAATGGTGCACGGACTTGATGCAGCGTCGGTGGTGGGTGGAACATCTGCTGTTTACACCGATATCTATGCCGCGACTAGACATGATCAAAAGGTGATCATCCCAGTCATCTTGTTATTGATCGCAATTATCTTGGGGCTCTTGTTGCGATCTATCGCAGCTTCGATTCTGCTTTTGATCACGGTTGTGATCTCTTACTTCGCAACGTTGGGTGCATGTGCGATCGTCTTTCATCACATATTCCACTTTGCAGGTGAGGACACGTCCTTCCCACTCTTCGCCTTTGTCTTCTTGGTAGCGCTGGGCATTGATTACAACATCTTCTTGATGACCCGGGTTCGAGAAGAGACAATAAAAGCTGGAACACATGCCGGTATGACAAAGGGTGTAACCGTGACTGGTGGGGTTATTACCTCTGCGGGAATCGTGCTTGCAGCGACCTTTAGCGTGCTGAGCATCCTGCCACTCGTCTTCTTAGCCGAGATCGGCTTTGCAGTCGGCTTTGGCGTACTTCTCGATACCTTGCTCGTTCGATCAATCTTGGTTCCCGCGCTGGTTCACAGCATTGGGCCGAAGGTGTGGTGGCCTTCTAAACTGCAGCATGATTAAATTTTCTGCAGAGGTAGCCGCGGCCCAGGCCGCTGGCCAACCGATCGTGGCGCTGGAATCTACGATTATCAGTCATGGCTTACCGCGACCTAAGAACCTAGAGGTGGCGCTGGAAGTCGAAGCGATCGTCCGCAGCGCCGGTGCAGTTCCAGCCACGATCGCTCTGATCGATGGAATCGTT
>CAIUIT010000065.1 GCA_903899375.1 uncultured Actinomycetes bacterium | reverse complement strand
TGTTAGGTCATCGATCACGAAGTAACCCGCGAGCGTGACAATTTGGCCAAAGAGTTCGGGGTGGTGCAACCCGATAATTGCAGCGCCATAGCCGCCCATGGAAAATCCCATGATTGCGCGATCGTTGCGGTTGCGAATATTTCCCGCTTCGATCGTTTGAATGACGCGTGTGGTGAGCCAGGTTTCAATCATTGCTCGTTCATCATATGAATCGGCCCACTCGGAATCTGAATGTGTTGTGGCATTTCCGTCGGGAAAGACCGCGATAAAGGGCGCAGCGCCTTTTGCGAATGCCGATGCTAGAGGAGCCTGCACTCCAGCCATTAACCCTTGAGGAGTTCCGGGCCAACCGTGCAACATATAAACCACAGGCAAGAGAGGAACTTGATCTGCGGGGACGGCAGGCGTCAAAACGTAGACGCTGCGGATTGGGAAATCTTTCTCTGGACTGTTTACCTTTATTTGCACGATGGTCGCCTTGGGAATGAGCGCGTGAGAAATTGGAATCTCGGAAGTTACCAAGAGGCAGGCAGAGGTGATCACAACGACAAAGCCGCGCCCGAACTTCATCTCACGATAATAGTGGTACGCCTTCTGCAAATAAGGAGGATAATTCATTGTATGAAACGGTTGTTGGTCGTCCTTGGTGTGGCTTCTGCCTTAAGTTTTTCACCACCCTACTTACCTACCATTGCTCCATCTGCATTGGCAGCTTCTGCTGGTACGGCGGTAGTCACAGCTCCACCTAGGACTACATCCGCAGTAAACAGCGCTGCGCGAAAGGCTGCTCGCGCCACATATCGCGCGGCACTTCTAAGCGCCCAGAACGGTCGAGATTTAGCTTTTGCGGATGCCAATGCAACCCTGATGCAATCAGAGGGTAAAGACAAGGCCACGGTGCAGGCAGCGCGCGCGGTTTACAAAGAAGCAGGCAAGGGAATTATCACGGCGTACAAGCAAGCAGTTGTAACAGCACAAAAGAATTACAAAGTAGCGCTAGCAGCTATCGGGAAGTAATTACCCAACCATTTCGGCATCACTGGGACTGTATTGATGCGTGCATGCTCTGTTGGAAATATCAGTACCGCATGAATGGCACAAGAGATATAAAGAATGACATGAAAGCTTGGCGCAGTTGTAGAACTGTTTAGTAGCCTCACCACACTTTTCACATTCACCCAACACTGGGGTGTGATCCGAGAAATCCAAAGTCATGCGCGCATCAAATGTATAGAGCGAACCCTGCCAGAGTTCGTCATCGCCATATTTCTGCGCATAGCGCACGATGCCGCCTTCTATCTGATAAACCTCTTTAAATCCGCGTTCTACAAAGACGGTAGATAAAATTTCACAGCGAATTCCCCCCGTGCAATAAGTAACGATCGGCTTATCTTTCAAGTGGTCGTACTTGCCGGATTCGATTTCAGCAACAAACTCGCGGGTATGCTTGACGTCAGGAACGATCGCATTCTTAAACTTGCCGATCTTCGCTTCATAGCCATTGCGGCCATCGAAGAACAGTACGTCATCGCCGCGCTCTTCTACCAACTTGTTAACTTCATAAGGCTTCAGGTGCTTTCCGCCGTTGACGACGCCCTTCTCATTTACTTTGACATCAAGATGGGAACCGAAATCAACAAGCTCTTCTTTTACCTTGATGGAAAGGCGTGGGAAATCGGCGCCGGTACCTTGGGACCACTTGAAATCAATCCTCTTAAAACCAGAGTATTTCTTGGTGGCGCTCACATATTTCTTGAGGTCAGACATATTGCCGCCGAGAGTTCCATTGATCCCGTGCTTAGATATTAAGACGCGACCCTTGAGGTTGAGATCTTGCGCAAGTCTGGTCTGCCATAAGCGAATCGCCTCGGGGTCATGTAGCGGCGCGAAGCCGTAATACAAGATGACCTTCTGGAGTTCCATGCGGTAATTCTACGATTATTTAGCGCGACCAATCCCACGCCTGCCCCAGAAGACCCAGAGCGAGAGAACCCCCAGAATGAGCGCAAAACCGAAGGCGAGATCTTCCAGCGGTGCGCTGGCCAAGCGTTCACCCATGATCTGGCCCTTGTCGTACATGACGATATTGCGCGAAGTGAGCCACCAATTAGTCAACAATTGAAAGGGCAGGATGATCGCGTACGAAGTCCAGAAAGCTCTCCGAAGTAATAATTTGGTTTGAATAACATAGAGATCGAGCGCAGCGGCACAGGCCACTGCAAAGAGTGCGATCTGGGTATAGGTCACGATTCATCCCCAATCATCCAATGGGGGCGGCGCTTGCGTACTGCTTCCAGCGTCATGATGGCGGCAATCGGGACGATGATAAAGAAGAGGTATTCCTCGATCGGAATATTAAAAGGCCCATATATCTGCAGAATCTGCGTCAGATCAAAGTGCCAGTGATGCCGCGAGATTGCATAAGCATCCCAACTCACAAAGAGAAGGGCAATAGGCAGAATGCTTAAGACTAAACGGCGCACGCGACGCAGGACGGCGACTTTAAGAAAGATTTCGAGCCAGAAAGAGCCGGCGATGGTGAAGAGGAGCATCGCCATATAACCCCAACTTCGCATGGCTCATTATTTCACTCATTATCTATTGTGCTGGGTTAAAATCGCTCCATGACGCCTCTTCATCTAGTTTGGGTAACTTTTGCAGTCGTCTGCGCTGCTTGTTGGATTCTCTCGATCGTAACCAAGGAACATTCATGGGTGGACCGGATGTGGTCGATTACTCCGGTGATCTATGTGGGGGAGTTCGCCCGTGCTGCCCACTTCCATAACACACGCCTCAATGTAATGGCACTGATCGTGTTGGCTTGGGGCGCTCGCCTCACCTTTAACTTCGCGCGCAAGGGCGGGTATTCGGGGGCCGAAGATTATCGCTGGCCAGTACTGCGCGCTGCCATGAAGAACTGGCAGTTCCAACTATTTAATATCTTCTTCATCGTTCTCTACCAAAACTTCCTGCTCGTCTCAATCTCACTTCCTGCTCTGACTGCCTATCGCCATCAGGGAACCCCCTTTGATGCATGGGATCTATTGCTCTTGGTTATCTTTGTGCTGTTCTTGAGTGGCGAGACGATCGCAGATCAACAGCAGTGGAATTTCCAAGAGGGCAAGAAGAAGTTGATTGCTACAGGGGGAGTTCCAGCGAAGCGCTTTTTAACGACTGGGCTCTTCAAGTTTTCGCGCCACCCCAATTACTTCTTCGAGATATCGCAGTGGTGGGTGCTCTACTTAATCGGATGCAATTCTGTCGGATTACTCTTCCAGCGCACCATTGTTGGTCCCGTGCTTCTTACAATTCTCTTCATCGGTTCTACTGGTTTCACCGAAAAGATTTCACTGGCCAAATATCCGGAATACGCTGATTACCAGAAGAGCACTTCGGCCATCATTCCTTGGATCGCAAAGCGCGGCCTACGTAAGCTGACAGCGTGAGAACTAAGCGCCAGACCTTCTGGGAGCGGATCTGGGCATCGACCATTGTTCTCTATACCTTCGCTGCGACATTCGTTGTCTGGAAAGCCTTGCATAAGTATGGAGTAAATCCTTACCTTTTCTTCGTCATCGATTTAATAACGTCATGGTTCTATGGATTGTCCTCTGCAAGGTTCGTTGTGGCGGTCATCCACAAACGTTGGTCAGAAATTCAAAGGTGGGGGTGGCTATCAGCTCTCAATTTCATGCTGCCGCAGGTTTATATCTTGGTATCGGCGAACCACGTTCCCAAAGATGTTTACATCATTATATTTAGCGTTATTGGTGTGATGGTTGCCTTTGCAGTCTTGGGAGTAGTTAGCCAGATCCGTGTTGCTCGTAGAGAGGAAAGTGCGGAATGAAAAATTGGAGCGGCAATGTCGCCTTTGATGCCGACCTGGTTGTACGGCCGACTGGCATCGATGACATAAAATTTGCGGTGATGGCCGCAGAATCGGTGCGTGCACTAGGAAGCGCCCACTCTTTTAATCGAATCGCTGATTGCAACGATGTCTTGCTCTCTTTCGAACATTTCCCGCGTGATATCGAAATCGACAAAGTTGGAAAGCAAGTCCGCGTTGCTGCTGGAGTGCGCTACGGCGAGTTGGCTATCGCGCTGCATGCCGCAGGTTTAGCTCTTCCCAATATGGGATCCTTGCCACACATCACTGTTGTGGGAGCAACCAGCACAGGTACTCACGGTTCTGGCGTGAAGAATCAGAACTTGTCGGCTGCTATTCATTCCATTGAGTTAATTACTGCCAGCGGGGATGACATTACGATCACAGGAGATGAACTCGCCTCGGCTCGCGTAGGTTTAGGTGCGCTCGGGATTATTCATCATATGACGTTGATGGCAATAGATACCTTTGATGTTGCACAAACGATCTTCCTGGATCTGCCCTTCGAGAACTTGTTACATCACTTTGAGGCGATCATGGGTGCGGGTTATAGCGTTTCGGCATTCACAATGTGGGGCGATCTGCTCGTCGATCAGCTCTGGGTCAAATCTCGCGTTGATATTGATACTTTGCCAGGAGACGAACTATTTTCTGCCAACCACGCCACCCGTAAATTTCATCCACTCGAGGGTGCGTCGACCAAGAGCGCAACCGAGCAATTGGGGCGCGTCGGGTCTTGGCACGAGCGCTTACCCCACTTTAAGTTGGACTTCACTCCCAGCTTTGGCGATGAACTGCAGAGTGAGTACTTTGTAGATACAGAAGATGCAGTCGTGGCGCTACAAGCGGTCTATGCCCTGCGCAAGGAGATTGCGCCCTTGCTCTTAGTATCTGAATTACGAACTATTGCCGCTGATGATAATTGGTTGAGCGAGGCCTACGGTCGCGACAGTCTGGCTATTCACTTCACGTGGAAACCCGATGTTGCGGGGGTCAGAGCATTTCTTCCGACGCTAGAGGCAGCACTCGCACCTTTCAATGCTCGGCCGCATTGGGGCAAGTTGTTTACCGATGAGAACTTTGATTTCCACGCTCTTTATCCTCAGTTTGCACCATGGCTCACCTATCGCGAGGGATTGGATCCCGATCGTAAATTTATCAACGAGCAATTGTCATTGTGGCGAATCTAAGAACCATTAGACTGGCAATATGAAGGTCGAAGGCGTTCCCCTAGAAATTCTCCGCACTCGTCTCAGCGAAAAATGGAGTGGCTTCGCGCCAGACGTTTTGCCTCTGCCCGTCGCAGAGATGGACTTCGAATTGGCACAGCCCATCCGCGATCTCCTGGTCGCTATGGCGCTCAACTCCGATACCGGGTACATGGGCAACACAGACGCTTTAACCCGTTCATTTGCCGATTTTGCTAGCGAACGTTGGAATTGGATCGTTGACCCTAAGCAATTCTTTTTATGTAGCGATGTAGGGGTAGGTACGGTCGAAATGGCCCGCACCATTGTGCAACCCGGTGACAAGGTTTTGGTTAATTCACCGGTGTATCTCAATATGTACAACTGGGCTAAAGAGCTTAAATGCGAAATTGTGGATGCGCCGATGCACAAAGATGGAATGCATTACACATTAGATCTTGCTGCAATTGAAGCCGGTTACAAGCAAGGTGTAAAAATTCACTTCCTCTGCAATCCGCAGAATCCAACAGGTACCGTTCATAGCCGAGCCGAACTAGAAGCGATTGCTGATTTAGCAGCACAATATGGCGTCTACGTATTTAGCGATGAGATTCACGGGCCTATCGTCTTTGATGAAGAAACTTTTATTCCATTCTTAAGCATTAGCGATAATGCGCGCCAAGTAGGAGTCTGTGTAACTGCGGCAAGCAAAGCGTGGAATCTCGCCGGGCTCAAATGTGCATTCATTATTACCGGGTCAGATCGCATCTTGGCTCTCACAAAAAGCATGCCCCCGTCTGTACGTTTTCGGGCATCGCACTTTGGGGCACAAGCGGCTGCTAAAGCATTTGAATGTACCGATTGGCTCGATGGGATGATGGAAACCCTCGATCGCAATCGCCAGTTCTTGCAGGTACAGCTTGAAAATAAGTTGCCTAAGGCAAAATACCGTATACCCAACTGCACTTACTTAGCGTGGATTGATATGTCGGCCTATGACCTGGGTGAGAACCCGGCGAAGGCGATCTTGGAAGCCGGCAAGGTAGCGCTTACCCAAGGCCACTTATTCGGCCCAGATTGCAGTTCGTTCGTTCGCCTCAATTTTGCCACCAGCGAAGAGATCATCGCCGAAGGTATCGACCGGATCGTCGCGGCCATAAAGGTGCTTCACCCCAGCATTTGAACGGCCAAATTCGAGCCTGCTGACGCCATAAGCATTTAGATGATTAGATAGCGCTTATGACAGAGCCCATTGCAAACCCAGCCCGCGGCAAAGAAGTTTTCGACCTTGATCGCGCTCACGTATTTCACTCTTGGTCGGCCCAAGGCCAGATCAGCCCGATGCCCGTCGCTGGCGGCTTGGGGAGTTACTTCTGGGATTACGACGGCAACAAGTACCTCGATTTTTCTAGCCAACTGGTCTTCACCAATATTGGTTTTCAGCATCCAAAGGTTGTTAAAGCGATTCAGGATCAAGCAGCGAAGCTGACAACGATCGCGCCACAACATGGCAACGATGCTCGCGCCGAGGCTGCCAAGTTGATCACCGATCGCGCTGGCGCGCATCTCAATAAGGTTTTCTTTACCAACGGTGGAGCCGATGCAGTCGAAAATGCAGTTCGCATGGCTCGTATACACACCGGCAAGCACAAGGTCCTCTCTTTCTATCGCAGTTATCACGGCAACACGACCACGGCTGTTACCGCAACTGGCGACCCCCGCCGTTGGCCAAACGAGCATGCCACCGGTCACGTACATTTCTTTGGTCCATACCTTTATCGCAGCGCATTCTGGGCGAAGGATGAGGCCGAAGAGTGCAAGCGCGCATTAGAACATTTGGAGAACGTCATCATCTTTGAAGGTGCCAGCACCATTGCTGCCATCTTGCTGGAATCAGTCGTTGGTACCGCCGGCGTATTGATCCCGCCAACTGGATATTTAGAGGGAGTGCGAGCACTCTGCGACAAGTACGGCATCAAATGGATCGCCGACGAAGTTATGTCCGGCTTTGGTCGCACTGGTAAATGGTTTGCTTATCAGCACTCCACTGCAGAACCAGATCTGATCGTCTTCGCTAAGGGCGTCAATAGTGGTTATGTGCCACTCGGTGGCGTCGTCATCAGCGATGAGATCGCAGCAACTTTCAACGATCGCGTCTTTCCCGGTGGATTGACTTACAGTGGTCACCCATTGGCTACCGCTGCTGCCGTCGCAACTCTCAACGCGATGAGCGAAGAGAAGATGGTCGAGCACGCCGCCCAAATTGGGCAGGATGTTATTAAGCCATTGATCGAGGCGCTTGCTGCCAAGCACAAAGTCATCGGTGAAATCCGCGGACTTGGAGTTTTCTGGGCCATCGAACTTGTGAAGGATCGTGATACCCACGAACCACTTGCTCCATACGGTGGATCGAGCCCAGCGATGGGTGAGTTGATGGGTGCTTGCAAGAAGGCCGGCATGATTCCATTTATGAACTTCAACAGAATTCATATCTGCCCTCCATGCAATGTTAGCGAAGCCGAACTCCGCGAAGGCTTTGCAATTCTGGATGCGGCTCTGACCTCTATTGCAGCGCACTACACCGGCAAATAACGCTTTAGGTAGCGGGCTATGACCTCAGTTGACCTGATGACCCTGTCGATCGACTGTGGCGGTTTGAGCATTAAGGCATCGGTATTAGATGGCAAGGGGACTTTGCACGCCCAGCCGATTTCAACTCCGACGCCTTATCCATTGAGTCCCCCCAAGCTAATCGCAACCTTTCAAGAGTTGGCCGACAAGTTGCCTGCTTTTGATCGCGTAACAATCGGTATGCCTGGAATGATTCGCCACGGCGTCGTCGTTCACACGCCGCATTACATCAACACCAAAGGGCCACTCACTAAGGTCGAACCTGATCTACTCACGCAGTGGCGCGGCTTTGATATGCAAAGCGCCGTTGCCAATCACTTCGGTCGCCCCGCACTTGTGATGAACGATGCAGAGGTGCATGCCGCGGGTTTAATCACGGGTTCGGGTCTAGAAGTTGTCTTCACGCTAGGAACTGGACTGGGCTTTTGTATGTTTGATGGCGGCAAACTAGCTCCGCATTTCGAACTTTCACATGCTCCGGTCCGTCGAGCCACTAGCTATGACACCTGGATCGGCGAACATGAACGCCGTCGCTTAGGCGATATGTTCTGGTCGCGTCGCATCAAGTCGATGGTGGAAGATTTGCGTCCCGTCTTCTGGTGGGATCGGCTTTATATCGGTGGGGGAAACTCGCGCAGAATCAGTTCGGCAGTTCTCAAAGTTTTGGGGGATGATGTCATCATCGCATCTAACACCGCTGGAATTCTTGGGGGAGTGCGCGCCTGGGAACTTAAGGGGATGGATAAATGAAGACTCTGCTGCGAGTTATGCGAAACGAGACATTTTCTGCCTACATACTGATTCCCATTGGACTCCTATCCATTGCCTTGGGCGCCAATTTCAATAGCCATTTCTTGGAGCAAACTCACAGAATAAGCGGATGGCATTTCACCATTCGCGAAGCGACTCTGGACTATCTCCTGGGATTTTTCTTTTATGCCATAGGGCTCCAACTGCGTTTTGAGCTGGTGCACGGATCACTTCAGAACCGCAAAGTGCTAGTTGTGAGTGCGCTCTCGGCGGGAATGGGCATGGCGGTTCCTGCTCTTATCTTTTACATCTACAACCGTGCACACGGCAGCCCCACCACGGGGTGGGGAATAACGATGGCGACCGACCTACCATTCGTGCTGGCGGCGCTCGTTGTTTTTAAGAAAAATAATCTCAAGGGCTTTGTTCTGGCGTTAGCTACAATCGATGACATTGGCTCGGTGATCGTGCTCTCGATCCTTTTTAAGGTCCATATCGACATGTTATATCTCCTTGCACTTGTGGCGATTCTTGCGATCTACTTTATGCTTTCATATCTTTTTACCTCCAAAGCGCTCTTAATAGCCGTTTTTATCGTAGGGCTAGCGTTGGCGCATCAAAGCGGAATTCAGACATCTTTGGTCGCAGTTCTCTTTGGGATTTTTACATCGAACAATCGGAGAGCAGGCGTCGATCTGCAAGCAAAGATGCTCGGCCTAGCTGAGCCGGCTTCGGCCTTCGTAGTGATACCGGTATTTGTCTTCATATCCCTCTTTCGCAGATATGACTTCTCGCCCCATGCGATCGGATCTACCTTGGTTCTATCGCTGATTATCGTGCGGTTGATCGGTAAGCCCGCTGGAATATTCCTTGGAATCCTGCTCGGCAAGGCGGTGACTCGCATCCGAATTCCGTTTACTACCGCGGAAGCGCTTTTGATAGGAGCTCTGGGGACCCTGGGGCTTGATGTCTCCTTGATCTTCGCACAGAAGGATTTCGCAGGAACTGCGCAGAACCTGGCGATCCTTGGAATCTTGCTCACAATTCCAGCTGGCCTAGTACTTTCAACCCTTGTTCATTTCTTCCCCGGCGGGCACGGTAAAGTCGCGGAATGAAACGCACCTTACCGATCTCTTTAATTGCAGCGCTCTTGCTTGGAACTGTTTTGATCGGAATTTCGCCTGCTAGCACGACGAAAACTCCTTCATATTTTAATGATTGCGGTTTAGGTCCAGTAACAAAACCATCGAGCGTTATTCAATATTGCGCGGATGGTGGCGCAGGTGTTGTCAACATAAAATGGTCATCATGGGGTGCTACATCGGCAAAAGGAACAGGCATCTACTACATCAACGGTTGTACTCCTACGTGTGCAGGTGGAACTATTTATAAGTCCAGCGTTAACGTATTGCTCAATAAGTTGGTCAAAACGCATGGTAAAAACTATTTAATGAATGTGACGGTGACACCAAAGGCCGGTAAGAAATTTGTCTGGCCTCCAAAGATGAAGCCCGTACCAAAAAAGGTAACCTGGACTTCTGATATGTGGCAGGGCTAGCCCTCAAGATTTTAAGCATTTGCACTATCTGACCTGCGCACTTTGAGTGCCAGCCCCACGAATCAGGGGGCATAAATAACCACTTCCAGAGCAGGATTGCGCTGTCTAGAGAAGAGGCAGGTTTCATGTTTCAGGTACGTATTCACGGTCGAGGCGGACAAGGTGTAGTCACTGCAGCCGAACTATTAGCTGTAGCGGTTTTCAACGAAGGTAAGCATGCGCAAGCATTTCCAAGTTTTGGATCTGAACGTACAGGTGCACCTGTTGTTGCATATTGCCGCATATCGGAACATGAGATCCGTGCCCGCGAACCGATCATGGAACCCGATGCGCTGATTGTTCAAGATGCCAGCTTGATAAAACAGATTGATATCTTTGCAGGACTTAAAACAGGCGGCTTTGTCATCGTCAACTCGACAGAGAATGCTGATGATCTACTGATAGCTGAAAAATTAAAAGTACTAACAACCTTGGCCATTCTTCCTGCAACAGAAATAGCAATGACTCATCTCGGACGTCCAGTACCAAATGCAGTACTGCTTGGAGCATTTAGCGCGTTGACCGGCGTGGTTTCCCTAGAAGCCGTAACAGACGCGATCAATGAAAAGTTCAAGCCAAAGGTTGCTGCCGGTAATGTCGCAGCAGCAACTGCTGCCTACGAATATGTCATGAATCAGGTGGCCAGTAATGCTTAGACAAGTCGAAGGATCCAAGGCGGTTGCTGATGCAGTCGCAGCCTGTGCCCCAGAAGTCATCTGCGCGTATCCCATCAGCCCCCAGACTCATATCGTCGAAGGGCTAAGCGCGCTTGTAAAAGATGGTTCCCTTAAGAATTGCGAATTTATCAATGTCGAATCTGAGTTCGCCGCCATGTCAGTCGCCATCGGTGCCAGCGCCACCGGTGCTCGCACCTATACCGCCACTGCTAGTCAAGGCTTGTTGTACATGATCGAGGCCGTTTATAACGCCTCTGGCTTGGGATTACCGATCGTCATGACAGTCGCCAATCGCGCTATCGGCGGCCCAATCAACATCTGGAACGATCACAGTGATTCGATGTCGCAGCGCGACTGTGGTTGGTTGCAGCTCTACGCAGAGAACAACCAGGAGGCCGTTGACCTACACATTCAGGCTTTCCGTATAGCCGAGGAGATGTCGATTCCCGTAATGGTTTGCATGGATGGTTTCATCTTGACCCACGCCTACGAACAAGTTGATATTCCAACCCGTGAAGAAGTAAAAACTTTCTTGCCGCCATTTACTCCCCGCCAACATTTGGATCCGGCAGATCCAGTTTCGATCGGTGCCATGGTGGGTCCTGAATCATTTACCGAAGTGAAATACTTGGCGCACCAACGCATGATCGATTCACTGCGCAAAGTGCAGGAAGTTGCCGATGATTTCGAACGTCACTTTGGTCGCAAAACCGGGGGCCAATTGCGTTCCTATCGCACAGAAGGTGCCGACACCGTCGTCCTCGCGCTCGGTTCTGTAATCGGTACCCTGAAAGATGTCGTCGATGAATTACAACTCGACGGCCACTCCATTGGACTCGTCGGACTCACATCCTTCAGGCCATTCCCATTCCATGCACTTGCCGAAGCCCTCAAAGGCGCCAAGCGCGTAGTCATCCTTGAAAAAGCCTTCTCTACCGGGACAGGTGGAATCGTCACACAAGATGTCGTGCGCGCTATCGAAGGCATGGGCATCAAAGACTTCACCGTGATCGCAGGGTTAGGTGGGCGCCCCATCACCATCGCATCGCTGCGCGAATACCTAACTAATGCGATGCAAGAGAACGTCGAACGCATCACCTTCCTCGATCTAGAAACGGAAACTATCGAAAAAGAATTGAGTAAAGAGAGGGCGCTGCGATGAGCACCACACAGATCAAGTTCTATCAGGTCGGCTCCTTTGCCGTCGGAAATCGCCTCCTGCGCGAAGACGAACGCAGCGTGCAATCCGATCCCGAACGCACCAACGCGCTGACATCGGGCCATCGCGCCTGCCAAGGTTGCGGTGAAGCGCTGGGTGCTCGCTATGCACTCGATGCCGCAATGCGCGCTACCAACGATCAACTGATCGCAGTCAACGCCACCGGTTGCCTTGAAGTATTTTCCACGCCCTATCCCGAATCTTCCTGGCGCGTTGCCTGGTTGCACTCACTCTTTGGCAACGCCCCTGCTGTTGCAACGGGTGTCGCTGCAGCGCTCAAAGCAAAGGGGAATCACACCACCCGCGTAGTCGCCCAAGGCGGTGACGGCGCGACCGTCGATATCGGTTTTGGTGCACTGAGTGGAATGTTCGAACGCAACGATGATGTCCTGTACATCTGTTACGACAACGAGGCTTATATGAATACCGGCGTCCAGCGTTCTGGTGCCACACCACCTGCAGCTCGCACCGCCACCACTCAAGCAGTCGGCGCCAAACCCGGCAACGTCTTCGGTCAAGGTAAGTACCTGCCTAAGATCGCTATGGCTCACGACATTCCATATGTCGCAACAGCCACAATCGCAGACTTGCGCGATCTCGAAGCAAAGGTCGAACGGGCGATGACAATGCACGGCAGTCGCTATCTGCACGTTTTAGTGCCATGCCCACTTGGTTGGGGATCGGCATCCTGTGACACTATAAAGATCGCACGTCTTGCTACCCAGAGTGGATTGTTCCCCGTCTTTGAAGCAATCAACGGCGAAGTCGTCGCATCGAGCAAGATTCGCAAGAAAGTCAGTGTTGAGGAATACCTCAAACTGCAGACCCGCTACAGCCACCTCTTCTCGCCGCAGCGCAATGACGAAGTCATCGATCACCTGCAGCGCATCGCAGATAAAAATATTGAACGTTACGAATTGATGGGGGAGTAGTCGTGGATAAACCATATGCAATTACCTTGTCAGTTGGGTCTAGCCTCGCCAACCACACCGGTTCTTGGCGGGTAGAACACCCCGAGTATGTAAACCGCATGCCACCTTGCAACAAGGCCTGCCCCGCTGGTGAAAATGTACAGAATTGGCTCTACATCGCTGAAGATGGTTCATACGAACAAGCTTGGCGCGAACTCATTAAAGAAAATCCCTTCCCAGCCATCATGGGTCGAGTCTGCTACCACCCTTGCCAGACCGCATGCAATCGCTCATTCCTCGATGAAGCAGTCGGCATCAACTCTGTCGAACGTTTCTTAGGCGATCACGCTCTAGAAAAAGGTTGGAAGATCGACCCACCAGAACACGAGACCGGCCTTGCAGTATTGGTTATCGGTGCTGGCCCCGCAGGTCTATCTGCCGCATATCAATTGCGTCGGATGGGCCACCAAGTAGTTGTACGCGATGCCACCCACCAACCCGGCGGCATGATGCGTTATGGAATTCCTAAGTACCGCTTGCCTCGCGAAGTCTTGGATGCCGAAATCAATCGCATCAAAGAGATGGGCGTTATCTTCCAACTCAACACCCGCGTTGACGATGTGCACGATGCTCTAGAAGAAGGCTTCGACGCCGTATTCATGGCGATCGGTGCCCAACTATCCAAGCGCACATACATTCCCGCCGGTGAGTCAGCTCGCATTTTGGATGCCATCTCGGTACTGCATCATTTCGAAGATGGGCAGACCCCGATGCTGGGCCGCAAGGTTGTCATTTATGGTGGCGGCAATACCGCAATGGATGTTGCTCGTACCGCAAAGCGCTTAGGCGCCGAAGAAGCCATCATCGTCTATCGCCGCACCCGCGATAAGGCACCAGCAAATGATCAAGAGATCGAAGAGGCGCTCGAAGAAGGCATCTTGATCAAGTGGCTCTCGACCGTTAAATACATGGGCGAAGATGACATGATGATCGAGAAGATGGCGCTCGATGAGAAAGGCTTCCCACAACCAACTGGTGAATTCGAAACTCTCGAAGCCGACTCATTGATCCTTGCCCTAGGTCAAGAAGTTGATTTCAGTCTGCTCGGTAACAACGTCGATCTAGATGTAAAGAGCGGTGTCATGGATGTTGATACAAACATGATGACCACCCACCCCGGCATCTTCGCTGGTGGCGATATGGTCGAAGGCGATCGCACCGTCACAACCAGCGTTGGCCACGGTAAGAAAGCAGCTAAATACATCGATGCCTGGCTGCGCCAGACAAAGGTCGAAGCAAAAGAGGAGAAGGATGCAGTTGCATTCGAAGATTTAAATACCTGGTACTACACCGACGCCCCTCACGCCGTGCGCGAGCGCTTAGCCGCCACCCGCCGCGTCTATGACTTCAGCGAAGTCGTACAAGGCCTCGATGAATCCACCGCCCTCTATGAAGCCCGTCGCTGCATGTCCTGCGGCAACTGCTTCGAGTGCGATAACTGCTTCGGCGTCTGTCCCGACAACGCCATCAAGAAGCTCGGCCCCGGCTGGGGTTATGAGATCGACTTGGACTACTGCAAGGGCTGCGGCATCTGCGTCAGCGAGTGCCCGGCTTCTGCGATCGAGATGGTTTCAGACCTGTAGCCCTCAAAGTGGGTTTCTCTTCATAAAGTGGGTATTTCTTGTAGAAGTGGGAAAATCTTAGTATCCTCTCTGCATGAGTAGTTTTACCGTGAGCGTCAAAGATAAAGGTCGCCTCCTCATCCCTGCTGCACTAAGGGCGCAGGCAGGGTTGGGCGCCGAAGTCGAACTGATCGCAACCCCACTTCCTGATGGTGGGTTTTCGGTAAAAACTCGAAAGCAAATCCTTGAAGCATTGCGGAGTCCTGCTACCGATCTTGTCGAACCCGAGGTAATCATCGATTTTCTGCGTTCTCGCGAAGAGGCTGAGACCGCCCGTCATCATTTTTTGATGAATCCGGTCCTTCCTGACCTTTCGCCAGAGAAACAAGCCGAACAAGACGCAACAATTCTGGCAAAGCTGGGATTTAGTGGATCAAAATAACCGTTTTGTACTCGACGCATCCGCTCTTATTGCATTAATTTTGCAGGAACCAGGGTACAAAGTAGTTCAAGGGATCTTCGAAAATGGCGAAGCGCTCGCTACACCAATTGCGGTGGCTGAAACTCTTGGGATCGTCCGGCTGAAACGGGGCAAGCCAGCTCGAGAGGTATTTGACGGTCTCATCGGATATGGACTTGCAATCGTAAATCTAATTCCAGAAGACGCCTTAGAAATTGCATTCATTCAAAGCCAGGGAGATATTGCTGCGCAGGCTCTGGGCACCACCCGCAAATTGAGCATGGCCGATGCCGCCTGCCTCGCAGTGGGATACCGACTCGATCTCCCAGTAATTTACTCAGATTCTTTTTGGTCAGAGTTGAAACTTCCTCGAATTCGATTGATTGCTTTCAGATAGGTCGATCTGTCGCTGGGTCACGCTAATCTTGATCTCATGACCGCATACTTTCGCAAGTCCTTCAAAGTTGCCCCTGGGGTTCATATCAACTTGTCTAAGCGGGGGACCGGCGTCTCCTTCGGTGGCCGCGGTGCCCACGTTTCATTTAGTCCCACCGGCCGAGTCACCAAGACCCTCAACATTCCTGGCACCGGTATCTACTACCGCGATGTCGATACCTTGCATGCAAAGGCAGCCCACGCTCCTCAATCTGAGCCAACTACGCCCACTCCACATTCACCCGAACCAATCGCGATGCGCGCACCAACCACCGCGTTACCCACCGCGCACCAAGTCGTAGCTGTCGAACACCATGGCTTTTACATCAGCCATGCCGCTGCCGCTTTCTTCTCGCTCCTTGCCGCCGCAATCATCGCCATTACCAACAAATCCCAACCATTAAACCCGTGGGAACCCATATTGATAATCATCGGAGCGATCACTTTGATACTTTGGCTCAGGGATCTCACCCATAGCGCCAAGGAAAGGAGCAGTCACCATGAATAATGCAGTCCGATTAGCACTCACAAATTATGGTCTCTTCCGCGGTCGAACAACCCGTCGCGACTACTGGCTCTTCTGGCTCTTTACCATCATGATGTCAATTGCAGGAGCGATTATTGACGCAGGCTTCTTCAAAAGTCATGCATATACGCAAGATCTCGTAGATATCTTTCTCTTCATCCCATCTATTGCAACTGGTACTCGTCGTATGCACGATGTCGGTAAGCGCGGCTGGTGGTTGATAGTTCCTTTCGCAAATATTTATTTCATGGTTCAACCTTCTGGTCCGCTCAATCAGTTTGAACTATGACGCTTATGCGCCAAGCCATTGGCATGGCTAAAGCCACTCATTTTGGCCCTACCGTTTTGGTTGTCACGATCTCTTTCTGCTTATCAATAAGCCAACTCTCATCCCCCAAATCTTTTGAGATCGCTTTAGCAATCCTCGCCGGACAGTGCGTCGTCGGATGGACCAACGACTTGCTAGATCACCCCCTTGATCACGCCGCCAGTCGCACGAAGAAGCCGCTCGTCAAAGAGTCGGTCTCTCGCAAACAGATTCAGATAGGAATCGCGACAGCCTTACTGCTCGCGGTCCTGCTCTCATTCTTGGGACCCCTGGGTCTTAAAGGTGGGCTCTTGCATATGCTGGGTCTGGGCAGTGCAACTATCTATAACTTCTGGGCAAAGTCCACCTGGCTCTCGCCGCTTCCCTATGCGATCTCCTTCGGAGCGATGCCCTGGGCTATTTACTCTGTCGTTGGCAATCACCCACCCGCCTGGATCTATATTGACTTCGCTCTTCTCTCGGTAGCCTTCCATTTCTTCAATGTCATTAAGGATCTGGAATGGGATCGTACGCAGTTGGTCTTGGGCCTACCGCAGCGGATTGGGGCGCGATGGAGCTCACTTATTGCGATGACGCTCATCTTGCTCAGCGTGCTCCTTTTCTTAACCCGCTGAACCGGCCAGGCAATATTTAGGGGTCTTGGAAGTCGGTTAATGTGAGCGAGCGTGTCCTACGCTAGAGCCTTCCACTTTATTGGGGTTGAGCGGCCAAACGGGAGGGCGATATTTATGCAGGTTATCGATCTACTCTTCCGTCAGGAGCTCAATTTGAGACTCCACGTGATTGGTGATTTGGCCCGTCCCATCCGTTGGGTACATGCCAGTGATTCTCGGGATCCCGCCCCATACTTGAACGGCGAAGAGGTCGTATTAAGCACTGGCGCTTGGTTTAACGGAAAGGAATCTGTCACGCGATTCGTCGCGGGGTTAATGAAGGCAAATGTTGCTGCACTCGGCTTTGGTGTTCACGACGACATGCCGACGGTCCCGATGGAATTGATTGTCGAGGCAAAGAAAAATAATTTAACGCTCTTTGAAGTTCCCTCTGGAGTTACTTTTATTTCGCTCTCGGAATTATTCGTTGAACTTTCTATGGCTCACCACGAGCAACCTCTGCGCGAGAATGTATTGCGCAACGCCCAACTACTCGGAATATTGCAGCATCAAAGTGGCGCCGATGCCATGCTTAAAGTTCTTTCTACAAATATCTCTGGGCGCATGGCGATAATTTCTGGCGAAAAGATTTTGGCCTCGGATCAATCCACAGCCTTAGAATCGGCACGAGCGCTCCTAGACCACTATGCAAACTTCGCTCGCTATCCAATACTCGCCGGTTCGTTGCAAGCAACGTTGATCATCGAGAATTTTGGAGAGCAGCCAACTCCCGAACAGCAACAAGTCATCGATCAAGTTCTCCCTTTTTTGGCGATCGAATTGCAACGTTTCCAATTTGATCTGGAAATTGCTCGCAAGTTTGCAGAAGAAATTTTTGATTTCATCGAAGCCAGTCCGCGCGATGATGCAACAATTTGCTCGCGGATGCGATCGATCGGCGTAAAGCCCGAAGTGCCCATGGTTGCAATCTGTGTCGAAGTGGCCGATGTAAATCCGGAAGACCTTTTGGAGAAAGTAAATAGCTGGTTGCAAGAACAGACCGGGGTTGGGATTGCAGGTGTTCGAGAAGGTGAATTGCTTGCGCTCTTACCGGCTGCCGAACATTTGGATATTGCCGCCCTCGGGGCAGAAATACACGCGCAACTTGGCGGAAAGATTTTTCTGGGTGTGGGAACTATCGTCGCTGATGTAAAGGGCGCGCATGAGTCGATTATCCAAGCCAGATACGCGGCGCATTTTGCAGCTCGAAGTGGCGGAGCGGGATATTCAACATACGAGGCTCTGGCATCTCATGTGGTGCTCCTTACTACGCAGAGCGATCAAACTTTAGAACGATTTGAAACGGTTCTACTGCAGCCATTGATCGCGCAAGATGCCAATCGCCATTCCGAATTGGTTCACACCCTGCAACGATTCCTGGCGCTCAATGGACAATTTCAAGTTACAGCCGATGACCTGCATATTCACGTGAATACGTTGCGGCAGCGGTTAAATAGGATTGAAGAGTTAACCAGCCGCGACTTATCTCTGATGCACGATAAGGTCGATTTCTGGCTCGCCCTCGAGGCACGTAAATTGCGCAAAGCTCCCTCCCTTTAAAGTTATGTAGGTTCCTACATAGTGAGGGGAAAACTCTGGGCGTTTCACCACTTCCACTTCAATTGTGCGCCCTGTCACACTGCGCGTAATCCAACCCCGTTTGGACACCTAAGCCCTTGGAGGGTGCGCAATGACTACTCAAATGGATCGCCCTAGCCTCATCAAATTGCCTAACGGTGAGCGTGCTATCCCAACTTTCACTCCAGCTGAGATGGATCGCCGGCTTAAAGGACTTCGAAACCTGATGTCCGAATTGTCCCTCGACGCCTCACTCTTCACCAGCTTTCACAATATTAATTACTACGCCGATTATTTGTACTGCTATTTCGGCCGCAATTACGGCCTTGTAGTCACCCCCGGAGAGCAAGTTTCTATTTCGGCCAATATTGATTACGGACTAGCCCACAGAAGGACGTATGGGAGCAATATCGTCTACACAGATTGGCAGCGAGATAACTACTTCAAGGCAGTCAGAGAAGTTGTTCCACGCAATGCAAAGCGCGTAGGAATTGAATTCGATCATGTGAGCCTCACCATCCGCGCCAAGCTTCAAGCAGCGCTTCCTGGTGTAGAACTCGTCGATATTGCTCCACAAACCATGATGTTGCGCATGTTCAAATCTGAAGAGGAAATGGGCATCATTCGTAGCGGCGCTCGCACTGCAGATATCGGCGGCGCAGCAGTTGCGGCAGCCGTTGAAGAGAATATTCCAGAGTACGAGGTTGCGCTCGCTGGTACTCGCGCGATGGTGCGCGAGATCGCTCGTGAATATCCCAATGCAGAGTTGCAAGATACATGGGTCTGGTTCCAATCCGGAATCAATACCGATGGGGCCCATAACGCGGTCACAAGTCGGCGCGTGCAAAAAGGTGACATATTGAGCCTCAACTGCTTCCCAATGATCAGCGGTTATTACACCGCTTTAGAGCGCACGATGTTCTTTGACCATGTAGACGAAGCATCATTGCGGTACTGGGAGATCAACGTCGAAGTTCACCGTCGCGGTTCAGAGTTAATTGTTCCGGGCGCTCGTTGCATGGATATCGCTAATGAACTAAACGAGATCTATCGCAGCCACGGACTTCTCGAGAATCGCACATTTGGCTACGGACATAGCTTCGGAGTTCTATCTCATTACTATGGGCGTGAAGCTGGACTTGAGCTCCGCGAAGATATCGAAACCGTCTTGCAAGAAGGTATGGTTGTATCGATGGAACCAATGATCACCATTCCAGAAGGCAAGCCAGGCGCCGGTGGTTACCGCGAACATGACATCTTCCTCGTAGGTGCAAAAACAGCAGAAAATATCACGAAGTTCCCGTTTGGTCCTGAACACAACATCATCAAGAATGGAGGCTGATATGACAAAAGTTAGTGAATCAAATGAGTTGAAGCTTGAAATCAAACATGATTACTCTTCAAGTCACGACGGCATCGTCCCCGAAAGCGCCCGCCGTGGAACGTGGAGTCACCATGTGCCACTTTGGATAACTCTCTATGCTGGCTTCTCTTATATGAGCCTCGGCTCAGAACTTTATTCCTTTGGATATGGATTGCATGCAGTCCTTAAGATGCTTCTTATCAGCAGCCTCTGCTACCTCGCTTATGCAATTCCTGCTGCATATCTAGGTGCTAAGAGCGGTCAGACGCACGCTCTCATGGGTCGATCGGTCTTCGGTGTATCTGGATCAATGATCGTCTCTGTCTTTGTATTGATCGCACCTCTTGGTTGGATTGGCTACCAAGCCAACACCCTCTCAACCATGTGGAATGCGCTCTACAGCTGGACACCAGTTGTAGGAATCGGCGTCGTCATTGCAGTTCTTGGAATCGTGAACAACGTCCTCGGTTTCACTGGTATCAGCGCCTTCGCTCGTTGGGTTGCTGCTCCCATTACTCTCGTCTGGGTTCTTTATATGGTGATCAAGGCATTCTCTACCAGCGGAAGTTCCATCCTTAACTCACATGCTGCGGGCGTTAAAGCTCCGGGATTAGTTCTTGGAATTATCGCTGCTATCGGTTTTGCAACATACGGCAACGAGGCAGATCTCTTCCGTTATGCAAAACCTCACGTGAAGAATGTTGTTCCTCCACTTGCCGTCGGACTCTTTGTCGGACAGATTCTCTTCCCAGTTGCTGGTTGGGTTATCGCGGCGCGTATTCACAGCGGTGATTTCGGCAAAGGATTTAGCGAAGCTGTCAGCTTCTCGCTCTTTGGCTTGACGTTCTTAGCTTTCTTGCTGGCAACCGCCACCCAGATTGCTGTTAACGATGCTAACTATTACGAATCACTTAATGCAGGTCAGAATATCTTCGGCGGCTGGGCTAAATGGCGTCGTATTTACACCTGTGCCTTTATTGCAGCTCTTGGTGGTTTCATGGCTTGGTGGGTTCCACAAAACAGTGCGAACTTCTTCCGTGTAACAACGTGGTTAGCAATTACAGTCCCAACAGCTTCAGTGATTATGTATGTTGATCAATTACTACTGCCTAAGTTGCTCGCTGGATATAAGCGCCCAACAAAGGTAGTTCCTTCATGGAACCAGACCGCACGCGGTAACTGGGTCGGTGTTGTTGTACTTGTCGTCGCAGTTGCCTTTGGCGCTTACGGCAGTGGCGTTGCACCAGGACAAGCTGGTTCACCTCTCGCTGGCTGGGGCATTGTTCCGGTCGAAGCTTGGATTATGGCTGCTGTTCTTTACAGCGTAATCGTTGCTGCAATCTGGAAGATGCCTAACGCCAAGAAGATTCTTGGTTACGCCTCAACGGCGGTGGAGTAAAACTAATGCCAAAAGTAAGTCGCAGTACCAGATACTCAGACCTCACCTGGCCTGAGATCCGCGATGCAGCAGATCGGGGTGCCTTAATCGGCATCCCGATCGGCGCGACAGAGCAGCATGGACCGCACCTGCCACTCTTCACGGATGTAATAATTCCCGAAACGATGGCGCTGGAAGTAGCCGAAAAACTTGACATGTTAGTTGGGCCTTCAATTGTCTTTGGAAATCGCTCGCGACCACTCGCCGGCGGGGGAGAAGGATTCCCCGGGACCTTGAGCGTAAGCGCAATAACCTTCATCAAGAATCTCGAAGATGTTATCTGCGCCTATGTAAAGAGCGGCTTTCGCAAGATCGTCCTCATGAATTGGCATTACGAAAATTCGAATTTTATTTACGAAGCCGCATTCTTGGCTTATGAGCGGATGAAGATCAAAGGTCTTCGCATCATGGTCTGCGAGGCAACGTTTGCTGGTATTTCGGAGGAAGTTGTCACAGCCCTATTTGGAGATGAATTCCCGGGTTGGGATGTCGAGCACGCTGCGGTCCTAGAGACTTCGATTCTCTTGCATCTGCGCCCCGATCTGGTTTTGATGGATCGCGCGGTAGATGACGAGGCAAAGCGCCACCCTTCATACGATGTTGTTCCACCTCCCAAGGATTTTGTACCAGAAAGCGGCGCACTGTGGAAAGCCACCCGCTCCTCAACCGAAAAGGGCAAGATCGTCTGGGTTGATATTGTCACGCGCATTACCGCTTCGATCGATTTCGAATTGGGACAAGAGCGCCAAATTGCGGACGGTTATTGAGTCAATCTTTTAGGTTTAGGAATTAGCGGGCATCGGGGATAGGTGTTCATGAACAGCTATCCACGAACCGTTGATCAATTCGAAGACAATTGTTTCGCGTTCTAGTACAACATCGGTCCCATCAGTTGTTGAGACGGTAGTAGAAACGTTGTGAGTAAAGACGGCGGCGGTTGGACTAAGCAAGCGAATGTGCTGGTCGCTACTGGTACACGATAGAACTTTAAAATTGATTTCTGCTTCCCATGATTTCCAAAGCTCTTCGTAGGCGACGCGCGAAGTCAGGTGTTCGTTATGCGTATAAAAGATGAAGTCGGCATCAGCGCTAAAACACCCAAAATATTGCGGGACACGCCCTGCGCCAAAATTAGTTACGAGTGTTGCGGCTGCTTGTCTAACCTCTTCTATCGCGCTCATGGTTACTAGTCCTAACGGGGTGATATCCCCATCTTGGCCGAATGTTGTGTTAAATCTAGCCCCAATTTTGAAAGAAAACTCGGAAAACCTGTACCTTTTATCCAGCTGATTACCCATTATTTACCAGGATGGAGAATTGAATGAGCACTAATAGCAAACCGAAAATGACTGATATAGAAATCTATGGAGTGGAGTCGATTCCGGCAGCGGACCGAACATCTACCCCATCGGATCTCTTCAAAATTGCCTTTGGTGGCGCAAATAGTTTTGCCACCGTTTTGCTCGGCGCTTTCCCTATCTTCTTCGGACTCTCCTTGATGCAAGGGTTGCTGGCAACTCTGCTCGGAGTCGTAGTTGGTTCGGCAATTTTGGCGCCAATGGCGGTCTTTGGACCAATCAACGGTACCAATAACGCAGTTTCATCTGGAGCACACTTTGGCGTCGTTGGCCGTGTACTCGGCTCTTATCTTTCGCTCCTCACCGCTATCGCCTTTTATTCCATCGCGGTGTGGACTGCAGGAGATGCCATCGTCGGCGGCGCAGTTCAACTCTTTGGTTGGCACGATTCAAAGGTATTCCGCGGATTCGCTTACGGCATCATGGCGCTTTTGATTTTGGCTGTGTGTATCTATGGATACCAGTTCATGCTCTGGATCAATAAAATTGCCGTTACTGGGGCATCCTTCGTCTTGGTCCTTGGCTTCATCGCCTTCTCTGGCAAGGTTAACTGGCACTATGTAGGTTCATTTAAGAGCACTGCAAGTGTTGGATTCTGGCCCGCCTTCCTCGGTTCTGCATTTATCGTTCTTTCGAACCCAATCTCCTTCGGTGCCTTCCTGGGCGACTGGTCTCGTTATATTCCCAGGGACTCTGGCGGAATGAGAGTTATGAAGGCTGCATTCTTATCCCAGATCGCATCTCTCTTGCCATTCCTCTTTGGCTTGGTTACTACAGCAGTAGTAGCTGAAAAAGCCCCTGATTCCTTTAAGAATTTTGATTATGTAGGTGGCATGCTTGCGACAACACCAAGTTGGTTCTTGCTTCCAATCTTGCTGCTCGCCATTATCGGCGGCATGTCGACGGGTTCCACATCGTTGTACGGCACCGGACTGGATTTCTCGAGCGTATTTCCAAAACTCAGTCGCGTGCAGGCAACCATCTTCATCGGAATCATCTCGATAGTCCTGATCTTTATCGGGCGATTCGGATACAACTTGGTAACCAGCGTTACCACCTTCGTAACCTTGATTATCGTCTGCACAACGCCGTGGATGATCATGATGATGGTTGGATTCCTGCATCGCCGGGGCCATTACCTATCCGATGATCTACAGGTATTCAATCGCGGCCAAAAGGGCGGCGCATACTGGTTCAGAAATGGCTTCAACGTTGAAGCTCTCTTCATCTGGATCTTTAGCGCTGGTTTGAGCCTTTGCTTTGTGAACGTCCCTGGCCAGTTCGTGGGAGTACTTGGAAGTCACTTCAATGGTCTAGATATCTCGCTGCTGGTTGCCGTCATTCTGCCTGCGGTCTTGTACTGGCTCACGTTGAAGTTCTCTTCGGAACCAGCCGCTATTCACGGTGAATTGGGTGCTCGCTTCCGGCCTGCAGTCGATATGCCAACTGCTCCGATTGTGAAGAAGTAGTTATAGTTTCTGCATGATCGTAGATCTCAGCCACATTCTGCTAACGGATCTCCAGGTTTATCCCGGAGATCCGAAGGTAGAAATCAAACCAGCACTCACGATCGAAGATGATTTCGTCAATGTCCTTACAGTTAACATGGGCTCACAATCCGGTACACACGTCGATTCGCCCTTCCACGTTCTTGCGGATGGTAAAAGACTGAATGAAGTGGATCTTTCAAATTTCATCGGCATAGGTGCCGTTATAGATGCAACGGGATTATCCGACCGTCAAGAAATACCCACCGAACGGTTTACAAACCTAGATTTAACTGGCGTGAGTATTGCGCTCGTACGGACCGACTGGTCGCAATACTTTGGAACTGCACGCTATTTGGCGCACCCTTATCCAAACGTGGAATCACTGACCCACCTTAAGAATCACGGGATTACAACCATAGCTTTGGATTTTCTCTCCCTCGACAGAACCCCTGTAGCGGGGGAGGAGTTCACCCTGGCCAACCATTATTTCTGGTCTCAAGGAGATGGCATCATCGGTGAAAACTTCACTGGACTCTCTCAAATCACGGTCGAACGGCCAAACATCTCTATGTTGCCCCTTAATTTAGGCGCCAGTGATGGCGCCCCAGTCCGCGCTATCGCCAGCTGGTAGCGAGATAGGATTTGTAAATGGGCGATACCAGCAAACCAAGAGTGACCAACGGCAAGATTGTCGGCCAGATCGATGCCACAAAAGTCCCGCGCTATAGCGGGTTAACAACATTTGCCCAGCTACCAGAACTTTACGAAGTATCTGATGTTGATGTTGCGATCGTTGGAATCCCCTTTGATAGCGGTGTTTCATACCGCCCCGGTGCTCGCTTCGGTCCCAGTCATGTCCGCGAAGCGGCGCGGCTGCTCCGCCCTTACAACCCCGCAGGCGATGTTTCACCATTCTCGCAACAACAAGTTGCAGATGCTGGTGACTTTCCTGCAAATCCCTTTGATATTGAAGAGGCCATTGCCGGTATTCACAAGAGCTATGACCAACTTTTAGAGCGTGCAAAACGCATTGTGACGATCGGTGGCGATCACACGATCACCCTTCCGATCTTGCGATCGCTCAAGGCTAAGCACGGAGCGATTAGCGTTGTGCACTTTGATGCTCACTTAGACACATGGGATTCCTATTTTGGCGCCGACTACACCCACGGCACCACATTTAGACGTGCCAGCGAAGAGGGATTACTCGACCCAGAAGGTTGCATGCATATTGGAATTCGCGGCTCGCTCTATGCAGCTAAAGATTTAACAGATGACAAAGCCCTGGGATTCCAGATCTTCTCTAGCATCGAATTTCAGGATCTCGGCGCGCACGAAGCCATCAAGAAGATGCAGGCCCGCGTTGGCCAGCGTCCCGTTTACATCAGCATTGATATCGATGTCCTAGATCCGGCTCACGCACCTGGCACTGGCACTCCAGAGGCGGGCGGACTCACCAGTCGCGAACTTCTTTCGGTACTACGCGCCACCGCTGGAATGAATGTCATTGGCGCCGATGTCGTAGAGGTAGCCCCCGCCTACGATCATGCGCAAATTACAGGCATCGCCGCATCGCACGTCATTTACGAACTTATTAGCGCTTTCGCTACCAAGTAATATTTCTGCAAATCTAGAGAGGTCCTTATGGTTAACAAGGTTGGAATCATTGCCGGAACCGGTTTTTACACGCTACCTGCACTTTCAAATTCCACGCCGCGGGCGGTCGATACCAAATTTGGCCAAGCGCTCATCACAAGTGGCATGTGGGGTGATATCCCCATCGAATTTGTTACGCGTCATGGAGTCAAACACACCGTTCCACCTTCAAAAGTGAATTACCGGGCCAATATCCAAGCATTGAGAGATTTAGGCGTTAATAGAGTCATCGCGATAAATGTTGTAGGCAGTATTGATCCAACGCTCAAGGCGGGGGACTTGCAGATCATTACCGATTTCGTTGACTTTACCTCTGGGCGTGAAGATACATTTTTTGATGGAATAAATGAAGCGCTGCAGCACACCGATGTCGTTGACGCTTACGACGTCGAAATGGGTGCGGTACTGACCCAGGCTGGGGCAGAGCTAGGAATAACAGTCAAGCAAAAAGGTGTTTACGCCGGATTTAACGGCCCCCGTTTCGAAACTCCAGCCGAAATTAGATTGGCAGCTCTTGCAGGCGCAACTGTCGTTGGTATGACTGGGTGCCCAGAAGCAACGTTGGCTTGCGAAGCAGGTCTGCGCTATGCCTCTATCGCCTTATGCGTGAATCCTGCAGCTGGAGTCTCTGACCAGAAGATCACGATGGAAGATATTTCAGCGGTCTTGGCTAGTTCCTCACAAAAGGTCATTGATATTTTGAACCTTGCTCTCCCAAGGATCTAATAGATATGTCTTTTATTATTAAGAACGCGAGCTATGTATACACGGTAGATGATCAAGATTGCGTTCTAGAGAACGCAACCATCGTGATTCGCGATGGGGTCATTGAATCGATCAATCCAGCCAATGTGCCTGCGGATATAACAGAAATTTATGATGGAAAAGATCGCTTAATCATGCCTGGGTTAATTAATACTCATTCTCACCTGGCAATGGCACTTCTGCGGGGATGGGCCGAGAGCGTGAACCTCGATGGATTCCTGGAGCGAGTCTGGGCGGCTGAAGGCGCAATCATGGATAAGCCCACATCTGCTTTAGGTACCGAACTGGGCGCAGCCGAAGCGATCCAGGGTGGCACAACCACAGTTTTAGATATGTATCTCAACCCTGATGCAACGCATGCAGCTGCGGTTAAAGTCGGACTCCGTCATGTCACTGGACCCATTTTCTTCGACTTTCCCGGTTTAGATGGGATGGAGTGGAGTCAGCGAATTGCATTTGGCGAAGCGTGGCCTACTGTTCTCAAAAATATTGGTGGACCCGAAATCCCTATTTATTTCATGCCGCATAGCACGTACACCGATTCTCCAGAACATTTACATGAAGTTGCCCAACTCGCTAAGAAAGTGAACGCTCGAATTAACTTGCATGTTTCAGAGACCATGAATGAAAATCAGGCGGTCAATGAAAAATATCAGAAGTCACCAACGCAGGTCTGCGAAGATACTGGAATCCTCGATGTACCTGTTGTCTTTGGCCATGGGGTGCACTTATCTGAAGATGACATCGCGATCGTGCACTCGCATGGGACTTCGATCGGACACTGTCCAGGAAGTAATCTCAAGTTGGGATCCGGAGTCGCGGATTACTTGCACTACATTTCTCGTGGTGTAACTGTTGGACTGGGTACTGATGGATGTTCATCGAGCAACGATTTAGATATGTGGTCAGTGATGCGAATCGCCGCCCACATGGTCGCGTTAAAACATTCTCCAGCTGATGTACAGCCCGCCCAAATTGTTCGCGCCGCCACCATTGACGGGGCACGCGCCATCGGAATCGATCACCTGGTCGGCAGTATCACCGTTGGCAAGAGAGCTGACCTCATAGCAATTGATCTCACCGCCCTGCATCTGACTCCTATTCATAATCTTGCAGCGTTGCTCGTCTTTGCCGCTGGTAGATCTGATGTAATAGATGCATGGGTCGATGGCGATAAAGTTTTAGAAAGCAGGAAGGTCACCCATATAGATGAGCCAGATTTACGTAAACGGGTTCTTGAACGGGTTCGTGCCCTTGCAGATCTCAAGGTGGGCACCAATTGAAATTCGCCAGCGCAACAGAGGCAATAGCGGCATTGCACTTAGAGCCACTACACGGAGAAGGCGGATACTTCGCCACTTCTCATCGCGATGAACACGGCAATGCAATTTATTTCCTGGTAACACCAGGCCAATTCTCTGCATGGCATAAGCTCAACGAGCGCGAAACCTGGGTCTTTCTCGATGGCGCCCCTATCGAACTCTTTACTCGCACCGATGCGGGTTCAACGCAGAGGAACCTTCTCTCCCATGATGGGGGCGATTTCACCTATTCGGTACCGCCCGGAACCTGGATGGCTGCGCGCACCACAGGAGACTTTTCACTTGTTCTCTGCTTTTTAGCTCCGCCATTTACGGACATGACTCTTCTTCCACCGGAAACATTTGCGCAATGGCAGAAAGTCGAGCCATCGGTGCCAGGATTGATCCATGTTTAAGAACTCCACAATCCTGCTCACCGGGGGATCTGGCTATATCGGAGGCCACATCTCCACCTTCTTTGCAGCGCAAGGCGCAACAGTCATATCACCCAGTCGATCCGAGTGCGATCTTTCGACGACTGGAGCCACAACGAAATATTTGGAGTCACTCCACTCCAAGGGAATCAACCTTGATTACATCATTAACAATGCTGCTAACCAAAAAGTCGAAAACTTTCTCACAATGGCACCAGAAACTATTGCAGAAATCATGCAGGTGAATTTCAACGCTGTTGCCGAAACATATGCATGTGTTAAGAGCAGTTCATGGACGGTGCAAAGCATCGTCAATATCTCCTCGATCGAAGCTGTACATGCACGAGCGGGCCATTCCATATATGGCGCCTCAAAAGCTGCCCTGGAATCGCTCACTCGTTCGGCAGCAATTGAATTAGCGCCGACACGTTCGAACGCGCTACGACTCGGATTAATCTCTCGACCTGGCATTGAGAGTTCGTGGTCCGAGGGCGTCGACTCCTGGCGCAAAGCGACTCCACTTCTTCGCATGGGAGAGCTAACAGACATAACGGAAGCGTTACATTTTCTCTTAACCGCACCATGGATAACTGGCGAAATATTGACACTCGATGGTGGCAATTCCGCGAGTCCCAATTGGTAATCGATCGTAACTTTTAAGGGTTAATGATAGGTTTCCGACAAGCAGAAAGTTTAGGTTTATTGGACCTGTTCCTTCACGCGACCTTCATTTAACCCGAGAGGACCCTCATGAAAAAACGCTTAGGCGCGAGTGTGGCTGCTGCCGCACTGGCTCTACTTGGATTTACAGCTCCTTCATCAATAGCTGCTACCACCGATGACTCCACCTGCGGAAACACAGGCGTCATTTGCGTTGGTGTCGTTACTGATATCGGACACGTCACCGACAAGTCATTCAACCAGGCTGCCTGGGAAGGCGCACAAGCTGGCGCAAAGGCTGTTGGCGGAATCGCTAACTACATCGAATCAAATGCTGCAACAGATACCGAATACGCCAATAACATGGAGCTCTTTGCTGCAAAGCATTACAGCGTAATTGTTACTGTTGGATACTTAGAGGCAAACGCTACAATCACTGAAGCAGCCAAGTATCCAGATATCAAGTTCATCGGTGTAGATCAATTCCTTGATACTACAAAGACCACACCAAACCTTGCAGGACTTAACTGGCATGAAGATCAAGCTGGCTTCATCGCAGGTTACTTGTCTGGTTACCTCACCAAGACCGGCAAGACCGGCGAAGTTGTTGGAATGAACATTCCACCTGTTTATCGTTATGCAGTTGGCTTCGCAAACGGTGTTGCATATGCCGGCAAAGAGCAGAAGAAGAAGTTCCCTGCTACAAAGATTATCTATCACCCAGCTGGGGATAATGCATTCAGCGATCCAGCTTTCGGTGCTTCAAACTCTGCACAGCTTCTCTCACAGGGTTATGACGTCATCTTCGCTGCTGGTGGAGGTACCGGTAACGGTGGCCTTGCTCGTATCGCAAAGTCAAAGGGTAAGTACTGCATTGGTGTAGATGTTGACCAGTGGAATACCGTCCCAGAAGCTCAGGCTTGCCTCGTAACTTCTGCTGAGAAGCTCATCGCCCCAGGCGTTGCAGATCTCATTGGCAAGTTCAAGGCTGGCACCTTTGCTGGTGGAAATGTCTTCGGAAAAGTTGGCATTGCTCCATACCACGCATTCGCAAGCAAGATCCCTGCAGCCGTTCAGGCCAAGGTAACCGCTATTACAAAGAAGGTCCTCTCTGGATCTCTTTCAACTGGCGTTAAGTAGTACCCAATAACTCGATCGAGTAGCAGGGAAGTTTGCTTTCCTGCTACTCGATTTTTAATTTGCTCGTTTATCTAAACATCAACCCATCGTGAATCGGACGTAGATGAAGCTAAAAGTCACCAGGGATGTATTGGTTCCCATCGCATCGGTATTAGTGGCACTCGCGATAGGTGCGATTTTAATTGCATCCCAAGGACATAGCCCGATGACGGCTTATCACGTACTGATCGTAAAAGGTTTTCAATCCACCGCAGGATTGCAATCAACTCTAAGCAAGGCCGGCATATTGATTATGTCCGGATTGGCAATCACAATCGGGCTACGCGCCGGGCTATTTAATATTGGCGCCCAAGGACAGGTCCTTAGCGGTGCGCTGGCTTTTACCTATGTTGGTTATCGACTCCACGGACTCCCAATTTGGATACATCTGCCCGTTGCACTTGTTGTGGGCGCCGCTTTCGGAGCTTTGGTCGGTGGATTTGCTGGTTTTCTCAAAGCAACCCGCGGAGTTCACGAAGTTATCTCGACAATTATGCTCAACAGTATTATGGCCGGAGTCGTTGACTATTTAACTCAAAATCAATTCCGCCTACAAGGCCAGCCAAATACGCGTACTCCAGAGATTCTCCATTCCGCGCGGCTGCCACATATTTTTGGTTACCCTTCGGGTTTTTTAATCGCAGTACTTTTAGCGTTCTTTGTATCGTGGGTGTTAAAGAAAACAACGACAGGTTTTGAATTTGAAAGCGTCGGCAGAAACAGGAACGCGGCTTGGTATGCCGGTATATCGGTGAAAAAGACGATCGTCCTGGGGATGTTGGTAAGCGGTGCCATCGCTGGTTTCACTGGTGCAATCTTTAGCTCCGAAACTACTGGCTATTTTGTACCCGCTTTCTATAGCGGAATAGGTTTCGACGGAATCACCGTTGCCTTGCTTGGCCGAGCCAATCCAAAGGCCCTGATTCCTGGAGCAATCTTCATCGGCGGCATGCGTTCTGCGCAGTCAGCAATCCAATTTGAAGCTGGTGTGGCCCCCGACATTATTAACCTTCTGCTCGCATTGGTGCTTTTCTTCGCCACCGCACCATTCTTAGCCAAGTTATTGAAATCAAATGCTAAATCGATTACAACTACCTCTGGTTGGGGTTCATAATGCTAAACACCATAAAGAGCTTCAACTTTAAATCTTGGAAATTCCTCCTTTCCGTAGCCACGGTGGCCTTGTGGATTTATTGTTACTCCGCAAACATGGATATAACTAATTCGGTTGTCGCTTCCGGAATGCGCTTTGGTATGCCTTTGGCACTGGCCTCGATGGTCGGAATCATGTGCGAAAGATCTGGCGTTATCAACATCGGCATTGAAGGCACCATGCTCCTCTCTGGTTTCACCGGGTTCTATGTAGCGTCCTACAGCAAGAACATTGTCATCGGCTTGGTTATCGCCATTCTCACCGGTGTGCTCACCTCTTTTGTGCACGCCATGATGACCATCAAATGGGGGATGGATCAGATCATCGCGGGAACGATCATCAATATTTTGGCTTCAGGCCTGACTTCCTTCCTCTACCGCGAAGGTTCCACGGTTCCCAATACCTGGCCGATCTTCGATATCCCTGTCCTATCTAAGATCCCACTGCTTGGAGCATCTCTCTTTAGTCAGCTGGGACCGATTCAATTATTTGGAATGTTTCTCATCCCCGCTATCTGGGTGATGATGAATAAAACCAGGTGGGGGCTGCGCACACGTTCGGTAGGCGAGAACCCTGGTGCGGCTGATACAGCTGGAATCAACGTCATTCGCATGCGCATGACCAACGTGATGATTGGTGGGGCCATAGGCGGACTTGTAGGCGGCTTTATATGTCTAGAACTCGTGGGTTCCTTCAGCAAGGACTTCACTGCAGGCACCGGTTTCACCGCCCTTGCCTTGATGATCTTTGGACGCTGGAACCCGCTCGGAGCTTTTGCCGCTGCCATCCTCTTCGGCCTGGCCCAAGCTCTGGCAACGCAACTGCAAATCTTTGGTGTGAATAACGTTCCCAATCAGTTCATCACCATCTTGCCGTACGTCTTCACGATCCTGGTGCTGGCCTTCTCGGCAGGCAAAGTGAGACCTCCGGCGGCCGCCGGTAAGCCATATGAAAAGGAGCAGTCATAACCATGGACACAACTCTGCTTCGCATTGAAAACCTCAGCAAGACCTTCGCTACCGTTAAAGCAAATGACAATATCTCTTTGGAAGTAAACAAGGGTGAAGTCGTAGCTCTGCTCGGAGAAAATGGCGCTGGAAAGTCCACTCTCGTAAAGAGCGTCTTTGGTTTAGTAAAACCCGATTCTGGCACCATCACCATCAAGGGCGAAGTCATCGAAGCTGGTGACACCGCCGCCGCAATCAGGCATGGCATCGGAATGGTGCACCAACATTTTCAACTGGTTCCAGTTATGTCAGTTGCTGAAAATATTATTTTGGGCGATGAACCCCATAAAGGCGCCTTCATTTCATATGCAGAGGCTCGCGAATCTGTAAAGGAACTCTCCGATAAGTTCGGCCTAGATATTGATCCCGATGCCATCGTTGAAGACCTTCCAGTTGGTTTACAGCAGCGCGTGGAGATCCTCAAAGCCCTGCGCAAGAATGTTGACCTACTTATTTTGGATGAACCAACCGCTGTCTTGACGCCACAAGAAATTGAAGAATTACTCCAAGTAATCCGCAATCTATCTAGCCAAGGTGTGGGCATCATCTTCATCACCCATAAATTGCGCGAAGTACTGGCAGTCGCAGATCGCATCGTGGTCTTACGTAACGGCAAGAGTGTCGGCACAGCGACTCCCAAAGAGAGCACCGAATCTTCGTTAGCCCAGTTGATGATTGGCCGTGAGGTCATCTTTAGGCTCGACAAGAAGGAAGCTAAACCTGGGGCCGTTGTTCTTGAAATTGATGATCTGTATGTAAAGGACGACCGCAAGTTAATGTCCGTAAATGGCTTGAGTCTTTCCCTGCATGCGGGGGAAATCCTGGGTGTTGCAGGCGTCGAAGGTAACGGTCAGCGCGAACTCGTTGAAGCTCTTACAGGTATGCGCCCGACGGTTAAGGGTTCATTTTCGATTTTGGGAGAAGTTGCCATTGGAAAGAACCCGCACGCCATTCACACCATGGGCGTATCCCACGTGCCCGAAGATCGCGAAAAAGATGGTTTGATCGCCACCCTTTCTATTGACGAGAACTTGGTTCTCAATCAATATAAAAATCCTCCCTTTGCAAAGGGATGGATACGTAACATCGCAGCGGTCAACTCTTATGCGGCAAAGATGATTGAAAAGTTTGATGTAAGGACGCCTTCAGGCAAGTACCCAATCAACTCCCTTTCAGGTGGAAACAAGCAGAAAGTCGTCATCGCTCGTGAGATGAGCCAAGACTCAAAGATCATTATCGCCTCACAACCAACACGAGGCATCGATATTGGTTCCATCGAATTCATCCATAATCAATTGCTTGCTTCCCGCGATTCTGGGGTAGCTGTCCTCTTGGTTTCTGCCGAACTCGACGAAATTCTCTCTATATCTGACCGTATCGCCGTCATGTATGGCGGAAAGATCGTCGCAATTTTGGATCCCCACGATGTAGACCGCACTCAGATTGGTCGATTGATGGCAGGCGCCACGCAGTAGTTGGCCAGACGCCTTATCCTTAATCAATGCGCGCCATCTACTTCACCCAATTCGGCGGTGAACTGACAGTAAAAGATGTCCCCACCCCAACCCCACCCGCCAACGGCGTCGTCATCGAAGTCAAAGCTACCGGCTTATGCCGCAGCGACTGGCATGCCTGGATGGGCCACGACAGCGATGTTGTGCTGCCACACGTCCCCGGCCACGAACTAGCAGGCATCGTCTCCGCTCTAGGCACAGGCGTAACACAATTCAAAGTCGGAGATCGCATCACCGTTCCCTTCGTCAACGGCTGCGGCACCTGCCAGTACTGCACCAGCGGCAATGCACAGGTCTGTCCCACCCAAACTCAACCCGGATTTACCCAGTGGGGTTCTTACGCGCAATATGTTGCGATCGAAAATGCCGACTTCAACTTGATCGCACTACCCGATGCAATCTCCTTTTCAACCGCAGCTGCACTTGGTTGTCGCTTCGCTACCGCCTTTCGCGGATTGACCGCTCGCGCACGAGTACAACCCCA